>JAAZME010000164.1 GCA_012798975.1 Gallicola sp. | reverse complement strand
TCTGCAATTTTTTTCCGTCAAGGAGATTACCGGACAGGCATCTGCATCGATATAAACGATCATTCTAAAGTATAATCCTTTAGTTCTTCCACTACAGTTTCCAAATGAAGCGCACGGGAAGCTTTTACAAGAACTAGTGTACCGGGGATAATTAATTCTTTTAGTTTTTCCATCATTTCTTCTTTCTCAGAGAAGTGGAAGACATGGTCTTCTGGATAAAAGTCTTTTGCATTATTGTAGATATAATAAGCTAAATCCCCATAGCAGATAAGATAATCCAACCGTTCCGAATCGATGTTTTTTCCGATGTTTTCATGGATCTTCACCGCATCTTCTCCAAGCTCCAGCATATCTCCGATAACCGCTATCTTGCGAGGATATTGGTCCAAGGTATAAGCTGTTTGAAGAAAAGAGTTTAAGCTTTGGGGATTTGATTTATAGCTGTCGTCTAAAATGCTGAAGTTTTTCAAATGGATCAGTTCGTTTCTCATGCCCGTTAGACTAATGGTTGTAAGCCCTTTGGCGATATCGGAATAATCCAAGCCGAACCATTCTGCGAGAATAATCGCGCAGGAGCCGTTGTACATCTGATGTTCTCCTAATAAAGGAATCGTGTAAATATGATCGTTTAAAGAGAAGGTGTTTCCAGTTTCGTCGAATTTCATCGGTTCGATAAGATGATCGTTTCCTTCGCTTGTTCCGAAGCTGTAGGAGTTTTGAGGGAGAATATACTCCGTTAAAACACGCTTGATGATAATATCGTCCCCGTTATAGAGAAAAAATCCATTCGGTTTTAGTCCTTCAAGGATTTCCAGTTTGGCTCTGGCGATATTTTCTTTGCTGCCTAATGTTTCTAAATGAGAGTCGCCTACATTTAACAGAAGGGCAAAATCCGGCTGAGCGATTCTTGTAAGAAGAGAGATGTCGCCCATATGATCTGTGCCCATTTCCAAGACGCAGATTTCGCAGTCAGAGTCCAGATCAAGTATTGTTTTGCTAAGTCCGATTTCGTTGTTAAGATTAGCAGGAGTCTTTTCGACTTTGTACTGCTGGCGAAGTATGGCAGTGATTACGTCTTTTGTAGTGGTTTTTCCATTAGAACCGGTTAAACCGATAACCTTAAGTCCTTCGATAGAATTTCGGTAGGAGGAAGCCAGTTGGAACATAGTTTCATGGGATTCTTCTACTAAGACAGCAGGAAGATCCGTTGAAGGAAGCTCCCGCTCTTTTTCCCAAATAAAACCGGCCGCCCCTTTATCGAGAGCCTGTTTTAGAAAATCATGTCCATCGAAATTTTCGCCTTTTAAAGGCAGATAGAGATTTCCTTTTTGAAGACTTCTCGTATCTGTGGAAACGCCTTTGATCTCAATCGTTCCCGTGTTTTCATTTAATAAAGTTCCGCCGCACATTTCTGCAATACGGGCGAGGTTTTCGTTTAACATATTAACTCCTATCTACGACCAAGCTGTTTCTTTCTCTATGGGCCTCTTCTGCAAGTTCAATAAGCATATCGATAAAGGCCGGGTAGTCTAGACCATAGGCCTGTTCCCATAATCTCTGAGCTAAAGAGATAGTAGTCATACCCGGGAGGGTATTGATTTCGTTGACTAATAAAGCTCCGTCGCCTTTTCGAATAAAGATATCTACTCGGGCAAAACCCATACAGCTGCAGGCTTTATAAGCTTTTACTGCCAATTTTTTCAACTTGTTTTGAGTTTCTTCGTCTTTAGGATAAGGGATTTCAGCGATTTGGTTCGGGTTGTTATATTTGTCGTCATAATCCAAAAACTGGTCTTGAGACATATAGCTTCCAGGAATAGAGGCCTTGATTTCCTTGTTGCCGACTACTGTAAGTTCTACTTCTACTCCTAAAACCTCTTCTTCTAAAAGGATACGAGGATCATATTTGAACGCCAGTTCAAAGGCTTCCTTAAACTCTTCTTCCTTTTTAACATGGGTAATTCCAACGGAAGAACCTGCATTACAAGGCTTTACATACACTGGAAGACCTAATTTTTCTATGATTTCTTTTGTATCAATATCTTCAATGCTGTCTAGACTCCAACGGTCGAGCACTATAAATTTCGCTTGAGAAATATCGTTTGCTTTCAATAAACGGTTTGTAATCCCCTTATCCATGGTTACAGCTGAAGAAAGAACGCTGTTGCCGGTGAAAGGAACATTTAAAGTTTTAAGAAAGCCCTGCATCGTACCGTCTTCTCCTCCTGTACCGTGCAATACGGAAAAGAACACATTTTCTAAAGAAGAATCATAATCTGTATGTAAGAAGGCGGCGATGGAATCTGCGATGGATAAGTCGGAGCTTTTCACAAGATCTTCTTCTTGGATGTCTGGTCCTGTTATGCCAAGGGGATGCCATACGCCTTTTTTATTGATATAAATCGGATGTACATCGTATTTATTTCGGTCCAAATATTGAATGATTGTTTTGCCGCTGCGGATAGAAACCTCATGCTCGGCAGAGATCCCTCCGTAGAGTACATATACATTTTTTTTCATTATTGCCTCCTGTGGTGTTGAATATAAGTATAATACTATAATGAATAATTTTTATCAACGAAACGGGAGTTCAATACGAAGATTTAGAGCTTTTAAGATAAAAAAGAGGATGCGTTCTTCTTGGAAAGAAAAAACAGCGTTAAAATGCCATTAAAATAGTGTAAAATAGACATTTTAAGCTGTGTATAATATAATAAATTAGTAATGAGTTAAGGATCAATGAGCCAACGAAACTCCATAGGAGGTAACAATATGGACAAGAATTTTTTTAAAGATAGTATACACAAGGAAATGCTTTATAAATATGGAAAAACAGTAGAAGAGGCCAATGCAAAAGAAAAATACGATATTTTATCGACAGTGATCATGAGATTATTAGGCGAAAAATGGAAAGCCTCAAAAGAAGAAAGCGAAGAAAAACGAAATGCTTATTATTTTTCGGCAGAGTTTTTGGTAGGAAGAAGTCTAGGAAATAATCTCTTGAACTTCGGCATCACTGAAGAGGTTGAAGATGTACTGGAAGAGATGGGCATGAATTTAAATGCTTTAGAAGAGGAAGAAGAGGATGCAGCTTTAGGCAATGGAGGATTAGGAAGATTGGCGGCCTGCTTTATCGATTCGGCTGCAACTTTGGATCTGCCTTTGCAAGGATATGGAGTCCGTTATTCCCAAGGACTTTTTAGACAGAAAATTGTAGATGGTTTTCAGGTAGAAGAAGGAGACGACTGGACTCGTTTCGGCGATCCATGGTCTATCCGAGTCGATTCTGAAGCTCGAATTGTGACATTTAAAGACGATGAAGTGTTGGCTGTTCCTTACGATATGCCGATTATCGGCTATGGAAACGAACGGATCAACACTTTAAGACTGTGGCAGGCGGAAGCCCTGGACGGTTTTAACTTCCAAGACTTCAATAATTTCTGTTACGATGTGAGTTTGAAAGAAAAGAACAGAGCAGAAGATATCACAAGGGTTTTATATCCCAACGACAGTCAAAAACCAGGGAAGGTGCTTCGTTTAAAACAGCAGTATCTTTTCGTGTCGGCTTCGATACAAGACCTGGTTGCAAAATATAAAAAGAACTTCCCGGAAGACAAGAATTTTAAATATTTTTCAGAGTATCATATTATCCAGCTCAACGACACCCATCCGGTGATGGCTATTCCAGAACTGATGCGTTTGTTGTTGGATCAAGAACATCTAGAGTGGGATGATGCTTGGGATGTCGCTTCAAAAGTTTTTGCTTTTACAAATCATACCATTTTAGAAGAAGCTATGGAAAAATGGGATATTGATATTGTAGATTCAGCATCGCCAAGATGTTTGGAGATTATTACAGAAATCGATAGACGCTTTACAGAATTTTTGCACAGCAAAAGACTTACTGAAGCAGAGATCGAACACTTGAGAATTATCAATCATAATCAAGCCCGCATGGCAAATCTTGCGATCTACACATCTATCAGTATAAACGGTGTAGCAGAGCTTCATACTCAGATCTTAAAAGAAGATACCCTTCATCTTTGGTATGAATTGTTCCCGGAAAGATTTTCCAATAAAACAAACGGAGTGACTCCTAGACGCTGGCTGATGTACAGCAATCCTAAGCTTAGCGAATTTATTACAGATCTTCTAGGCTCAGAAGCTTGGAAATCCGACTTGATGGAATTGAAAAAGCTGGAAGATTTTGCGGATGACGATGACGTATTGGACCGACTTAACGAAATCAAACATGAAAACAAGGTGAAGCTGGCAGAATACATCCGAAAAGAAGAGGGAGTTGAAATCAATCCCGATCATATTTTCGACATTCAGATCAAACGCCTTCATGAATATAAAAGACAGCTTCTAAATGCCCTTCAGATTCTGGATCTTTATTTTAGAATGAAGAGAAATCCGGATAT
>JAAZME010000333.1 GCA_012798975.1 Gallicola sp. | reverse complement strand
TCAGCTGGATACAGAATGGCCAAAATCTAAAAATGAAAGCCATAACGCTTTATGCTATGCAAAAAACTATACAGGTTTAAAAAATTTATACAAGATGGTATCTGAATCATTATTACATTATTTTTTCAAAACTGGAGGAGTTCCCAAGTCTATCTTAGAGAAATACAGAGAAGGACTAATAATTGGAAGCGGAAACAGCAATGGCGAACTTTACAAAGCAATACTAAATAAAGAAACTGAGGAAACAGTTAAAAAAATAGCATCCTTTTACGACTTTTTAGAAATTCAGCCGATTAATCAAAATTTAAGCTTATTAAAACGTGGCAAGGCATCTGACAGAAATGAGCTTATTGAAATTAATAAAAAAATAACCGGGATCGGTGAGGAGTTGAATATTCCAGTAGCAGCAACAGGTGATGTTCATTATTTAAATTCAGAAGATTTCGTGTTTAGAAATATTATCCTAGAAGGTCAAGGCAATCGTAATTTAGAAGAAGAAGGCTATTACTATCTTCGAACTACAGAAGAAATGCTGAAGGAATTCGATTATCTGGGAAGTGATAAAGCTCGGGAAGTTGTAATTGATAATACACACAATATAGCAGAGCAAATTGAAGATCTAAAGCCGATACCGGATGGAACATTTCCTCCAGTAATTGAAGGTTCGGATGAAGAACTTAAAAATCTTACTTATACGAAAGCATACAATATTTACGGAAACCCATTGCCGGAACTGGTAGAAAAACGTATTGATAGAGAACTGACATCAATTATTTCAAACGGCTATGCGGTTTTATATATTATCGCTCAAAAACTTGTTAAGCGATCAAATGAAGACGGCTACCTTGTCGGATCCCGTGGTTCCGTTGGTTCTTCCTTAGTTGCTTTTTTAGCGGATATTACGGAAGTAAATTCTCTGCCACCTCACTATATTTGTTCGGAATGCAATCACTCTGAATTTATTCTAGACGGTTCTTATGGATCCGGTGTGGATTTGCCAGATAAAATCTGTCCAAAATGCGGAACTTTAATGAAAAGAGATGGCTTTGATATCCCCTTCGAAGTTTTCTTAGGCTTTGAAGGGGACAAAGAACCAGATATCGACCTCAACTTTGCAGGGGAATATCAGTCTACAGCCCATGAATACACAGAAGAAATGTTCGGTAAAGGCAAGGTATTTAGAGCAGGCACAATTACGACTATTGCAGAAAATACTGCTTTTGGATACATCAAAAAATATTTTGAAAAGAGAGAAGTCAATCTCCATCCTGCAGCCGTCAGACGTTATCAAAGGGGGATAGTCGGTGTTAAACGTTCTACCGGACAGCATCCTGGCGGAGTTATGGTTGTGCCACGAGATAAAGATATTACTGATTTTTGTCCGATTCAGCATCCTGCAGATGATATAAATTCCGATATTATTACAACACATTTCAACTATCAGTCAATCAGCGGCAGGATTCTGAAACTAGATCTTTTAGGCCATGATGTTCCTACGATAATTAAGATGCTGAGCGATCTGACAGGAGTAGATGCTATCAATATTCCAATGGACGATCAAGAAACAATGGAAGTTTTTAGATCTGTGGAAAGCTTGAACATGAAATATGATGCAAGCGAAATGGAAGTAGGAACGTTAGGTATTCCTGAGTTCGGTACAGGTTTTGTTCGACAAATGCTCAAGGACACAAGACCGACCACTTTTTCTGAATTAGTCCGTATTTCCGGCTTGTCTCATGGTACAGATGTGTGGCTTAATAATGCCCAAGATCTTATTAGAGAGGGGAAAGCTGTACTGAAAGAAACAATATGTACAAGGGATGATATTATGCTTTTCTTGATTTTAAAGGGATTAGACAATAAAAAAGCCTTTAAAATCATGGAAACTGTTCGAAAGGGAAGACCCCTCGACCCAGAGACGATTCAATATATGGAAGAGTACGACTTGCCGTCTTGGTATATCGATTCTTGTAAAAAGATACAATATCTATTTCCAAAAGCCCATGCAGTAGCCTACAATCTTATGAGTTATCGTATAGCTTATTTTAAAGTGCATTATCCAGAAGCTTTTTACGCGACTTATTTTACGATTAAGATTGCAGATTATCCTGGAAATCTTGTGGCTAAAGGAATAGAAGCCATTAAAGATGAAATGGAACGAATAAAATCTTTAGGAAATGATGTTTCTCCTAAGGAAAAATCGGTATATAATTTATTAGAAGTAATAGAAGAAATGTATGCAAGAGGGATAGAATCGAAGCCTGTGAGTTTTAAACACTCAGACAAGCTGCGCTTCACTGTACCGGAAAAAGGGTTTATTCAGCCCCCTTTTAGAGCGTTAGAAGGGGTTTCTGATTCTCATTCCATCTCAATATACAAAGAGGCTCAAAACGATGAATTTATTTCGATTCAAGAGCTTGTCAAGAGAACCAAGATCAATAAAGTAGCAATAGAAGCTTTAAGAGAACATGGTACATTGGACGGACTGCCAGAAACAAACCAAATGAGTTTTTTATAAACTAAGGAGAATTTATGTCGGAGAAACTTGTTTATACTATAAATGACGAAAATATGATTCACCAAATATTTGGTGATTTAGATAAAAACAAAAGAATAATAGAAAACAGCTTTAATGTTGTGATGAAAATTAATTCAGAAGGAATAGAAATTATCGGCGAAAAAGAAAAAGCTGAGAAAACTTATGAATTGATCGAGCAATTAGTTCGGATTATAAAAAAACAGCCTCTTACGGATCAACAGCTGAATTACACAATTGATTCGGTTTTGATTGGAAAAGGGGAGGAATTGGAGAAATTATTGGAAGAGCCGATCAGTTATACTGCATCAGGTAAGATCTTACGGGCAAAAACATTAGGACAATATAAATATATCAACGCGATTAAAAAAAATGATATCGTATTTGGAATTGGTCCAGCAGGTACAGGTAAAACTTATCTGGCCATGGCAATGGCGATTAAAGCTTTTAAAAACAATGAAGTCCGCCGTATTATTCTTACAAGACCTGCAGTAGAAGCAGGAGAGAGTTTAGGTTTTCTACCGGGAGATCTTCAAGAAAAAATAGATCCTTATTTGAGACCTCTTTATGATGCAT
>JAAZME010000287.1 GCA_012798975.1 Gallicola sp. | reverse complement strand
TTTCCATCAACGATACCTGCTTTAATCACTAGATTCTCATGATCTTTTGCAAAATCATTTGAAACCTTAGCACCAGCTACAGCATCTTCTGTACTAAATGCTACGGCATTCGGTCCTGTTAAGTATTCATTGAATTCTTCAATGCCCAACTCTTTAAATGCAAGCTTCATCATAGTGTTCTTATACACTTTATAATTTACATTTGCATTTCTGTAGTTTGATCTTAATTCAGTGATCTCAGCTACATCAAGTCCGCGGTACTCCACTAATACTACTGATTGTGAATTTTCATACGCTTCTTTGATTTCGTTGATAATGTCTTGTTTTTGTTTCAAAACATATTCTTTCATTCTATTCTTTCACCTCCATAAAGGCTACACAAAAAAATCTTTCTGCACAAAGGCAGAAAGATAGTATATTTTATCTAACTTCCACCTCTGTAGGATTTTTATAATCTTTCGATCCCTACTGTCTACGGTAGCCTATTTAATTGACTTTATAAGTATATCAAATCAAGAAGTATTGTCAAGCTTTTTATTTGAGATTTTATTCTTAATTCTTTAACCTATGATTTTTATAGGCTCCCGGAAATAGTCAAACAAAAAGTCTCAAGAAAATCTTGAGACTTTTTAATTTTATTATTTTACCGCGAACTGAGTTCCGTTCATTTTAACACCAGGACCCATTGTAGAAGAAATAGATACTGATTTTAAATATTTACCTTTAGAGCTAGATGGTTTTGCTTTAACGATAGCTTCCATAAGAGCTCTGATATTTTCGGAAATTTTCTCTTCGCCGAAAGAAATTTTTCCAACAGCAACGTGTATAATGTTTGCCTTATCAACTCGGTATTCTACTTTACCTGCTTTTACTTCTTTCACTGCATCAGCTACATCAAAAGTAACTGTACCTGATTTAGGGTTTGGCATAAGACCTTTAGGTCCTAAAAGACGACCAATCTTACCCACAATACCCATCATGTCAGGTGTAGCGATCGCTACATCAAAGTCAAACCAGTTTTCTTTTTGGATTTTATCTGCAAGATCTTCTGCTCCAACAAAATCCGCACCTGCAGCTTTTGCTTCTTCAGCTTTATCGCCTTTTGCAAATACTGCAACTTTTACTTCTTTACCTGTTCCGTTTGGAAGTACGATAGTACCTCTAACTTGCTGGTCTGCATGTCTAGAATCGACTCCTAGACGAGCATGTAATTCAACGCTTTCATCAAAATTTGCCTTAGCTGTATCTACAACAAGTTTTACCGCTTCTTGTAAATCATACTCTTCTGTGGCATTTATTAATTTAACGCTCTCTTGATATTTTTTTCCTTTTTTTGCCATAGTAAGTAACCTCCTTGTGGTCCCAACGATTTCTCTCCCACTGATTTTTATTCTTCTACTGTAACTCCCATACTTCTTGCAGTACCTGCTACCATCTCCATTGCTGCTTCTAAACTTCCAGCGTTTAGATCAGGCATTTTGATTTCAGCAATTTTTTGAACCTGCTCTTTAGTCAATTGGCCAACTTTTGTTTTATTCGGTTCGCCAGAAGCTGCTTTTAATCCTAATTCTTTTTTAATTAGAACTGCTGCAGGTGGTGTTTTAGTAATAAATGTAAATGAACGATCTTGGTATACTGTCATAACAACAGGAATAATCATACCATTTTGATCTGCAGTTTTCGCATTGAATTCTTTTGTAAACTGCATAATATTTACCCCGTGTGGTCCAAGGGCAGTACCTACAGGTGGCGCTGGAGTTGCCTGTCCCGCAGGGATTTGTAACTTAACGATTGCTTGTACTTTCTTAGCCATGATTTAGTTCCTCCTTAAACTATTGTGGTTTGTCGGGAATGACCCTCCCACTTCAATCTATAACAAATGACTACTCAATTTTCTTTCAAATTAAATGGTTTCAATATCATCAAAATCAAGTTCAACACTTGTATCTCGTCCAAAGATCGAGATAAAAGCTTTAACTTTTCTTTTTTCTTGATTTACCTCTTCAACAGATCCTGAGAAATCCTTAAAGGCTCCTGAAACAACTTTGATATTATCGCCTACATTTACATCTACATCAGGAAGATGGATGTCTGCAACACCAAAGGACTTCATTTCTCTCTCTGTTAGAGGCACTGGTTTGGAACCTGGACCTACAAAGCCCGTAACGCCTCTTGTATTACGTACTAAATACCATGAGACATCATTAATAATCATCTTTACAAATACATAACTTGGGAAGAGTTTTCTCTCTTTAATTTTCTTGCCGCCGCCGACTGTTGAAACATATTCTTCAGTAGGTACGGCTACTTCGAAGATATCATCTACATATCCTCTATTCTCTACCATTTTTTCGATATTTGCTTTTACTTTGTTTTCATGTCCGGAGTAAGTGTGGACTACGTACCATTTTGCTTCGTTTTCTCTTTCGCGTAAATCTTTGCTTTCTGTCATATCATAGGACCAATAACGGTCTTCCCTCCTTTAAATCTAACGAACGATTAGACCAAGTAAGAAATGAATGATGCTGTCGAGTCCAAAAACAATTAATGCTACCAAAATCGAAATGATCACAACGGATACACAATATTTAATCGCTTGTTCCTTCGTAGGCCAAACAATTTTTTTCCATTCCGATTGAATTCCTTTTGCAAAATTCGTATTCGTCTTGTTTCCTTGAGTATTGGTTTTGGTTGCCATATTAATCCACCGCCCTTACTTCGTTTCTTTATGAACTGTATGTGTTTTACAGAATTTACAATATTTTTTTAATTCCATACGGCCTGTAACATTTTTCTTGTTTTTAGTCGTATTGTAATTTCTATTGTGACATTCAGTACATTCCAACATTACTTTATCTGCCATAGTGCACCTCCTATGCTTTATTGTACATAACTGCACGTACACTTAAAATTACCATGAATACAGCTTTTTGTCAATATATTTCTTTAAATCATTCTGTTTTAGTAGGCTATTTGTAAGTTATATTAAAATAGTGTATTATTAATCATATAGCGCTTTTTAGCACTGTGATTAAAGAAAGGATATCCATTTAGGTGAATGCTATGAATATTATAAAACGAATTAAAATTGAAGGCCGGAATATATTATTAAAAGACCCTGCATGTAAAAGCATGTTCGAAGCCTGCTTTTTATATCCATCTATCCGTGCTATTATATCGCATCAGATTGCCCATAAGCAATATCTAAAAGGAAGAACAACCTTTGCACGGTGGATTTCTCAGCGTACACGAAAAAAGACAGGTATTGAAATTCATCCTGGCGCTACTATCGGTGAAAGAATCTTTATGGATCATGGGATGGGTATTGTAATCGGCGAAACTGCTGTCATCGGTAATGATGTAACCATTTACCATGGTGTAACTCTTGGAGGAACCGGTAATGAAAAAGACGCTAAACGCCACCCTACCGTAGAAGACAATGTCCTCGTGGGTGCCGGAGCCACAGTTCTTGGAAATATCACTTTGGGTAAGGGCTCTAAAATCGGGGCTGGCGCTCTAGTCTTAGACGATGTTCCTGCAAATACTACTGCCGTTGGAATGCCAGTGAGAATTATTTACCACGAAAAATAAATTATTCTATTTAAATATATATCGCCATAAAACGAGGATGTACCTCGTTTTTTTATTGCCTTAAAAAGCTTTTAAAACAGAACTAAGGAGGGAGAAAAAGAACGAAGAGTGAAGATATAGTATGTAAAACACAGGAAATAGGTTATAGCTTTTAGGAAGTAGGGGTGGCGGAAAATGCAAAGCATTTTCTTCATATATAAAAAACGTCGTAAGGTACTCCCCTGTTTCTATAAAGCATGACGGATATAGGAAAGTTTTCTAAAGGTTCATTATCCTACGTAGAAAAATGAATGCCCTTTTCATTTTTCATCCATAACTCCACTCTTTCACTCTATCACTCTTCACTCTTTCTTTTAAATCTCTTTCCCTTATCAAATCAAAAAAAGAAGACAGCCGAAACTGTCCTCTTTAAAGTTTTCTTATTCAACAATTTTAGTAACAACGCCTGAAGCTACTGTTCTTCCACCCTCACGGATAGCGAAACGTAGTCCTTCTTCGATTGCGATTGGAGTGATAAGCTCAACGATGAATTTTGCATTATCGCCTGGCATTACCATTTCTACTCCATCTTCTAACTCGATATTTCCTGTTACGTCTGTTGTTCTGAAGTAGAATTGTGGTCTGTATCCGCTGAAGAATGGTGTATGACGTCCACCTTCTTCTTTTGTTAATACATATACTTCAGATTCGAATTTTGTATGTGGATGAATTGATCCTGGAGCTGCTAGTACTTGTCCTCTTTCGATCTCTTCTCTTTGTACTCCACGTAGTAACGCTCCGATATTATCTCCGGCTTGTGCGTCGTCAAGTTGTTTCTTGAACATCTCAACTCCTGTTACTACTACTGTTCTTGATTCGTCTGCAAGTCCTACGATCTCTACGTTGTCTCCTACAGATACACGGCCTCTTTCTACTCTACCAGTCGCTACTGTTCCACGTCCTGTGATTGAGAAGATGTCCTCTACAGGCATTAGGAATGGATGATCTACGTCTCTTGTTGGCTCGTCGATGTATGCATCTACTTCTTCCATCAATTTAACGATTTTGTCTCCCCATTCTCCGTCTGGATCTTCTAATGCTTTTAATGCAGATCCTACTACGATTGGAGTGTTGTCTCCGTCATAATCGTATTCGTTTAATAGATCTCTTACTTCCATTTCTACTAATTCGATTAATTCTTCGTCGTCTACTTGGTCTTGTTTGTTTAGGAATACGACCATTTTAGGAATTCCTACCTGACGGCCAAGTAAGATATGCTCTCTTGTTTGAGGCATTGGACCGTCTGCTGCTGATACTACTAGGATTGCGCCGTCCATTTGGGCAGCTCCTGTGATCATGTTTTTAACGTAGTCAGCATGGCCTGGACAGTCTACGTGTGCGTAGTGTCTGTTTGCTGTTTCGTACTCTACGTGAGAAGTAGAAATTGTGATTCCTCTTTCTCTTTCTTCTGGTGCTTTGTCGATATTTGCATAATCAACGAATTCTCCAGAACCGAACTTTTTGTTTAATACTAATGTGATCGCTGCTGTTAATGTTGTTTTACCATGGTCAACGTGACCGATAGTTCCGATATTAACATGGGGTTTATTTCTTTCAAATTTTGCTTTTGACATTGATTGATTCCTCC
>JAAZME010000326.1 GCA_012798975.1 Gallicola sp. | reverse complement strand
GTTGAACTAAAGTGCTGGTCCACAACTACATTTGCATATTCCCGGTAGATGTCAAAATCATTGGCGTAATTCCACATTTCTGGAGTATTTCCTCCAGGAAGTCTGCAGTTGAGTTCCAAAGCCATCAAGCTTTGATCATCGCTTTTTCTGAAAAACTCGATATGGAAAAACCGTTCCCTTATATCAAAAGCTTTTACGCATTGGCATCCATAATCCTTTAAGTCTTCTTCAATATCTCTCGGGACATAGTAATACATATCCGTGTCTAGATGGGCAATTTCGATAACAGGGCGGTCATATTTCAAACAGCAGTCGAAAACAATATTTCCCTCTTTGTCTGCTAAGCCGTCATAAGTCACGATTGCTCCGTCGATAAATTCTTCCATGATGTATTCGATATGGGATACTTTTATAGAGAAGAAATGATCGAGTTCTTCTTTGTTTCGAATTTTATAAGTATCGGAAGCGCCGACACCTTCATTTGGCTTAATACAGACGGGATAGTTTAATTCTGCTATAAGGCTTAAAGCGTCATCGTAACTTGTAAATACGCGGCCTTTAGCTACAGGGATACCACAGGAGCGGAATACTTCTTTCATTCCAGATTTTTTTTGGATTTTATCCATATCGCAGCTTTTATAGCCGAAGACATTGAAGTCGGTTCGGATTCGAGCGTCTAATGATAGCCAATATTCGTTATGGGATTCCACACGGTCGATCTTTCCGTATTTATGGGTGAAGTATCCGCAGGCGCGAAGAACTTCTTCGTAATTTTCTAGATTATCTACTTTATAATATTCTGTCAAACTGCTCTTTAAACGGGGGCTTAGACTATCATAAGATTCGTCTGCTATACCTAAAACATTTACACCTTTTTCCTTTAAGTGAACAGCAAAGTTTTCAAAGATATAAGGGAAATGAGGGGATATGAAAATATAATTCATGATGGGGCTCCTTCTTCTAATGCGTTAATGGATTTGTCTATATTGAGTATATTCTATCATTTAAGGAAAAGCTTGTAAATATAAAGGTTTTTATGGAAATGAAATTCATGACTTCAGCTATTTTGATGATATACTATATATATTAAGGAGGTAGAAGATGAATCCTCAATTTAAAAAAGGTATTTTAGAGCTGTGTGTTCTGCACATACTGCTGCAGGAGGACAGTTACGGTTATGACATAATCGACCAGCTTTCAGCAAATATCGATATATCAGAAGGAACGATTTATCCGATGCTGAGGCGTTTTCAGAAGGAAAAAAGAGTAAAAACCTATTTGCGAGAATCCTCCAGCGGTCCCCCAAGGAAATATTATTCCATTACAGATGAAGGGAAAAAATATTATGAAGAATCCGTTCGGGAATGGGAAGAACTTATTCTGTCTGTAGAAAGAATTATGAAAGGAAAGGAAGAATGAAGCAAACAGAGTATCTAGATTTGATGGACTATTATTTTAGAAATGCGGACCCTTTAGTCTATGAAGAAATTAAGAAAGACTTTGAAGATCATTTTAGGCAAGGAATAGAAGATGGAAAAAAGGAAGAAGAGATTGCCCATGAACTGGGAGATCCGAAAGAAATTTTTCTAGAGTACAAAGAAGAGGGGATTATTGAAGAGAATGCCCGATTTGATTTTAGTATATTTGGCACAATATTCGATGAGATAGGCGAAAAATTCAGCAAAAAGAAAAAAAGAAACGAACTTCAAAACTACAGCCGAAATATTCCAGAACAAGTTCATAGAATTGAAATTGCTTCAGAAGGCTATAATATAAAAATTCGAAATCATAAAGAGAATTCTATCAGCATTCATTATTTATCAGAAAAAAGCGGAGATCTTCCGATACAGACAAAAGGTTCGCTGCTGAAAATTGGTTCCTTAGAGCCGAATCACCTTTTAAACCCTTCAGAAGCTCCCTATGTAAAAAAAGCTGAAATATGGATACCCGAGGGGAATGACATGGGTATTAATATTTGGAGTCTTTCGGGAAATTCAGACATCGATGTGTTAAATAATGATATTACCCTTCGAGCTGGAAAAGGAGAAATCCTCTTAAGATCCAAAGGCAGATCCGCTGTTATCGATGCGGCTTTAGCGAATGTAAAGGTGAGAGGGGATCAAAAGGAAATCTATATTAAAACAGCAGCCGGAAATATCGATGTAAATTCCAGAACGGCTGAAATGGATATCAATACGATTTCAGGAAAGGTTCAGGTAAGAATGCTGAAAAGCAGAGAACTTAAAATCCGTTCTATAAGCAGCGATATTCGTTTGCAGATGGCTGAACTGGAAGGGAAAGTGAAGGCTTCTTCTATGAGCGGAGAAATATGTATCGATAAAGGCATATCAGATGATGTTAAAAAATATGGGAAATCTATAGAAGAAAAATGGAGCGAAGAACATCGTTCGATTCATATGAGTTCTGTATCTGGAAATATAAGTGTAGAGAAGTTGTAGGGGGAAGAGGCGGGATTGCTGATGGGCCCAGGCAGGATGCCTTCGGCACCTAGGCTTTAGGCGGCACACCTGCGGTGGCCAGGGAGAGATAGGGAAAGACAGGGGAAGATAGGAAGTAGGTTATAGGGATGGTGGAAAATGCAAGGCATTTTCTTCATATAAAAAGGCGTCGTTAGACGTTTCCCGGGTTTCTATTAATATCTAGTTAAAAGATAAAAATGCAGGAGCACACGCTCCTGCATTTTTTAATTTAATTGATTTAGTTTGTTTAATTCCTTCATCGCAGTATCATAATCCTCTTGAACTCTAGGATCTGTTTTTGTCATTTTAGAAACAACAACGATAAAAATGCATGAAATTAGAAAAGCTGGAAGCAGCTCATAGATATTGAGTATGCCGCCCATTGGTTTTAACAGCAGCTTCCAGATAAAAACCATAACGCCGCCGCTTACCATACCTGCGATAGCACCTTCTTTCGTCGTATTTCTCCAGAATAAAGAGAACAGCATTAAAGGACCGAATGTTGCTCCGAATCCTGCCCAGGCAAAGGATACGATTTGGAAAATCACAGACTCTTCATCCAAGGCTAAGAATATAGCTACAAGGGAAATTAGAAGAAGTGTGATTTTAGAGATTCTCATAACCTGATGATCTTCTGCTTTTTTATCGAAGATTCCTTGATAAAGATTCTTCGCTACAGCAGAAGAAGCGATTAAAAGATAAGAGTCCGATGAACTAATTGTAGCAGCCAAAATTCCTGCCATCATAATTCCTGCAAGGAATGGAGGCATTAGTCTGCTGGACATTAAGATAAATACACTTTCCGAAGCCGAAGCTGTCAATAATTCAGTAGGATATAAAGCACGGCCTGTCATACCGATAAGTACCGCTGCTCCTAAAGAAATAATGACCCATGTTGTAGCTGTTCTTCTCGAAATCTTAATCTCTTGAGGATCCCGTATTGCCATAAAACGAAGCAGTACTTGAGGCACGCCGAAATAGCCCAGACCCCAAGATAATGTAGAAAGAATCGTGATGATCCCATAATCAGCAGGCTCTGCAGAAAAGACCGGCAGATTGTTTGCGACTTGCTGAGTCCCATCGACAAGGACAGGATCTCCAATACCGACAAACTCTAAGAAGCCTGGAAATTGTTTTAGATTTTC
>JAAZME010000226.1 GCA_012798975.1 Gallicola sp. | reverse complement strand
TTTGATTGTAGGATTTGATCAAAACTTCCCGCCTATGGGATTTGTAGGTGAAGATGGAGAATTTACAGGTTTTGATATCGAATTAGCAAAACTTGCAGCAGAAAAAATGGGCATGGATATTAAACTTCAGCCGGTTAACTGGGATTCAAAGGATGCGGAGTTGGAAACAGGAAATATCAACTGCATTTGGAATGGTTTTACAATGACTGGAAGAGAAGGTCAATATAATTTCTCTAAACCTTATATGAAAAACCGACAAGTTCTTGTAGTGCTTGAGGATTCCGAGTATCAAAATTTAAGCGACTTGGCTGGCAAAAGAGTTGAACTGCAGCAAGAATCAACATCAGATAATGCATTAGAAGCGAACAAAGAATTTAAAGACAGTCTTGGAGAAGTAACTAGAGTTGGGGAAAATATGACGGCTTTAAATGATTTAGAAGTAAAGGCTTGCGATGCAGTATTAATGGATGAAATAGTTGCACGATATAATATAAGCCAAGGAAGAAAGTTTAGAGTAATAGAGGAAGCTTTATCAGAAGAAGATTATGCAGTTGGTTTTAAACTGGGTGATGATGAGCTTACAGCTAAAGTTGACAAGGCGCTGCAAGAATTAAATGATGAAAATAAATTGCAAGAATTATCCATCAAATACTTCGCAGAGGATATTATTACATTAGGCGAATAATATGAATATAATTAGTGTTTTTACAGAATTATCCAGCGGTTTCAAAAATACATTAATAATTTTTTTCTTGACAGCGTTAATGTCTATCCCTCTTGGGATTATCATTATGCTTGCAAAGAAATCAAAATTTATGCCTTTATCTAAGATTACATCTTTCTTTATATCCATTATGAGAGGTACTCCGTTAATGCTTCAGCTTATGTTTGTATACTACGGTCCGGCTTATTTAATGGGGCTTAATACCTTAGATCGATTCACGGCAGTAATTGTAGCTTTCGTCCTTAATTATGCTTGTTATTTTGCGGAAATTTATAGAGGTGGATTTGATGCTATTCCTAAAGGCCAATACGAAGCCTCGAAGGTTTTGGGTTTATCTACTTCACAAACATTTTTCAAGATTATACTTCCGCAAGTTGTAAAGACGGTGCTGCCTTCTATAACAAATGAAGTAATTACTTTAGTGAAAGATACATCCTTGGCCTTTGTTATTGCAGTAAGCGAAACATTCACTGTTGCAAAAGCCATGTCAGCGAGAACATCATCTTTAACGCCTTTAATTGCTGTAGGAGTCTTCTACTATGTGATGAACTATTTAGTAGCTTTTATTTTTGAAAAATTTGAAAATCGTTTGAATTATTATAGGTAGGAAAATATGAATCTTTTAGAAATGACAAATATTAGAAAGTCTTTTGGAAATGAAGAAGTTATTAAAAATATCAGCTTAAAGGTAGAGCAAGGGGAAGTTCTTGTAATTATAGGACCATCTGGCTCTGGCAAGTCTACAATGATCCGCTGTGCAGCAACTTTAGAAGCTATCGATGCCGGAAAAATCCAGTATGAAGAAGATGTTTTAGCAGATATGGAAGGTGGAGATGTTGTCTATGCAGCAGGCGAGGAACTAGAGAAAATTAAAAGAAAATTCGGTATGGTTTTCCAAGATTTTAATTTATTTCCTCATCTGTCTGTATTAGAAAATATTACGCTGGCACCAGTTCATGTTTTGAAAAAAACGAAGGAACAGGCCTTGCAGGAAGCAAATCTTCTACTAAGAAAAATGGGTTTGGAAGAAAAAGGGGATGCGTTTCCTTATCAGCTTTCAGGAGGACAGAAGCAGAGAGCTTCTATTGCTAGAGCTTTGGCTATGGATCCGAAAGTTTTATTCTTTGATGAACCTACATCGGCTTTAGATCCTCAATTAACAAAAGATGTATTGAAAGTAATACAGGATTTGGCGAAGGAAGATCGTACTATGGTTATTGTAACCCATGAGATGGATTTCGCCAGAGAAGTAGCAGATTGGGTGATTTTTATGGATCAGGGTTTTATCGTAGAAGAAGGAACCCCTGAAGAAGTTCTGTTAAATCCAAAAGAAGACAGAACGAGATTATTTCTAGATTATCAGGGATTACAATAATATCTTTTAAAAGAAAGCGGATTTATGCTTTCTTTTTTGTTTTTGCTGGGGAACTATTTATCGATTAAAGAGAATTAAAGGCTCTTCATTGAAAGCTATTTTAAATAATGATATACTGATAAAAGCGTTTAAAAGAGCACGATAATATGTTTTATTCATATACAGGAGGAATGACATGGATACTTATAATCCAAATGCTATTGAAAAAAAATGGCAAAAAATTTGGGAGGAAGAGAAAACCTTCAAAACAGAAATCGATCAAGAAAAAGAGAAATTTTATGCATTAATCGAATTTCCTTATCCTTCAGGCCAAGGTCTGCATGTAGGACATCCTAGACCCTATACTGCTTTAGATATAGTATCTAGGAAAAGAAGACTGCAGGGATATAATGTGCTTTATCCTATAGGCTGGGATGCATTTGGTCTTCCGACGGAAAACTATGCGATTAAAAACAAAGTACATCCAAGTATAGTAACTGCGGAAAATATTGCTCATTTTAAAGAACAAATGAAGTCAATCGGATTTTCTTTTGATTGGGATCGAGAAATCAATACGACGGATCCGAAGTACTATAAATGGACCCAATGGATATTCCAAAAGCTATTCGAGAAAGGTTTGGCTTATAAGGCAGAGATGCCTATAAATTGGTGTCCGTCCTGCAAATGCGGTCTAGCCAATGAAGAAGTAGTAGGAGGAGTCTGCGAGCGCTGCGGAGCGGAAGTCGTTCATAAAATTAAAAGCCAATGGATGCTTAAAATCACAAAATATGCGGATCGTTTAATCGATGATCTAAAGGATGTAGATTATTTAGACAAGATTAAAGCGCAGCAAATTAACTGGATTGGACGTTCTTACGGCTGCGAATTGGAATTTCAAGTTGCGGATACAGAGGACTCCTTAACAGTGTATACAACAAGACCGGATACATTATTTGGTGCTACTTATATGGTAATAGCTGTTGAACACCCTCTATTAGATAAATACCACGACCAAATTGGCAATATGGAAGAGATTCACAGATATCAAAAAGAAGTTTCTAAAAAATCTGAATTTGAAAGAACAGAGTTGAATAAAGACAAAACAGGCGTTCGAATTGAAGGTCTTGAGGCGGTAAATCCTGCTACAGGCAATAAAATTCCGATTTATGTTTCGGACTATGTACTAATGAGCTACGGGACTGGAGCGATTATGGCGGTTCCAGGCCATGATACAAGAGATTATGAATTCGCGAAAAAATTCGATCTTCCTATTGTTCAGGTTGTTGCCGGTGGAGATATCAGCGAAGAAGCCTATACAGATACAGAAACAGGAACCATGATGAATTCGGGATTCCTAGATGGTCTTTCTGTAGAAGATGCAAAAATTAAAATGCGCGAGTATTTGGAAGAAAAAGGAATCGGACACGCAAAGAAGAATTACAAATTAAGAGATTGGGTTTTTTCAAGACAACGTTACTGGGGTGAACCGATTCCTCTAATCTATTGCGATGAATGCGGATGGGTTCCGGTACCGGAAGAAGAGCTTCCTGTTGAGCTTCCAGATGTTGAAAACTATGAGCCTTCAGATGACGGAGAATCGCCGCTTTCAAAAATAGATTCTTTCGTGAATACAACGTGTCCTGCATGCGGAAAGAAGGCAAAGAGGGAAACGGATACTATGCCCCAGTGGGCAGGATCTTCCTGGTATTTCCTTCGTTATACGGATCCAGATAACGACAAGGCTTTAGCAAGCGAGGAAGCCTTAGACTATTATACTCCTGTAGATTGGTATAATGGAGGTATGGAGCATACAACCCTTCACCTGCTTTATTCAAGATTTTGGCATAAATTCTTATATGATCTTGGTGTTGTACCAACGAAAGAGCCTTATAGGAAAAGAACGAGCCATGGTATGATTCTTGGAAACAATATGGAAAAAATGTCCAAATCTAGAGGAAATGTAGTCAATCCAGATGATATTATAAATGATTACGGAGCAGATACTTTAAGAACCTACGAAATGTTCATTGGGGATTTTGAAAAATCTGTTCCTTGGAGCGAAAATGGAGTAAAAGGCTGCCGTAAATTCTTGGAACGTGTGTGGAATGCATCTGCCAATGTTAATAAGGAAAAAGGCTACTCTGCGGATTTAGAAACAGCAATGCATAAAACCATAAAAAAAGTAGGCCAGGATTTCGAAAATCTGAAATTTAATACAGCTATAGCTCAGCTTATGACTTTATTAAATGATTTTAATAAAAAGGGAAGTATTACAGAAGATGAATTTAGAACATACCTTATCCTTTTAAATCCCGTAGCCCCTCATATTACCGAAGAATTATGGCAGTTAAAGGAATATCAAGGTAAAATCTCTGATGCACAATGGCCGCTATATGAGGAAGAAAAGACAGTAGATAACGAAATTGATCTGCCGATACAAATAAACGGCAAACTGAGAAGTACTATTAGAATCAGCGTTGAAGCCTCTGAAGATGAAATTATGGAAAGAGTAAATAAAGACGAAGCTGTTCTAAAGCATTTAGAAGGCAAAAATATTGTGAAAAAGATTTATATAAAAGGTAAAATATTTAATATTGTAGTAAAATAGTTAAAAAAAGGAACACATTTTGTGCTCCTTTTTTTTGTTCTACCCTTGTAGTATAATAGATGATAGATTGTTTTACACTATCGAAGGAAGGAGCTATAAAAATGCCTTTTGATGTCCCAAGACTGTTATCGAATATATTGTATATTGTAGTGATCAGTTTAGTGTGTCTTCTGATTTATTATTTAATCAATATAGGGAATAAAAAAGTTAACAGAAACAATAGAATTATTCTAGACCTCAGTTCTGTTAAGAGAACAGCTGTAATTATTGTTTTAGTATTGTTAACATTGTATTTATTTAATCGTTATAAGATATTAATGGATACTGTTGTAACTATAATTATTGCATTAATTTTAGCATATTTAATCAATCCTCTTGTAAAGAGATTAGAAAAAAGAGGTATCAAAAGATCTTGGGCAATATTAATTGTTTATTTAGGTGTTGTGGCCTTGTTTGCTGTGCTGGGACTGCTGCTGATCCCTCAGACAGTTCGACAAATAAGAGACTTTCTGGTTCAGTTGCCGACTTTAATCAATGATACTTTATTATGGATTAATAATATAAATGAAAATTTATTTAGCAAGAATGCAATGATGAATACTTTTGCTACTCAAATGACAGAAGAAATGAAAAATTTGTTTTTAAATCTGCAAACCAGAGCGCTAGAAGGATTTACCGGCCTCTCAAATTCTGCTTCAGGGATTATCAGCAATCTCGTTCGAATTGTATTAGCACCGATACTATGTTTTTATTTTATATTAGATAAAGAAAGTATAATTCGAAATATAAGCGGTTTAATTCCTATAAAAAGCCGGGCTAAAGTCAATAATATTTTTGCAGATATAGACAATGTAAACTCAAATTTTGTCCGCGGCAGAATTATTATGGCGTTTTTTGTAGGGGTTTTAACTACAATTATGCTTTTGATTGTAGGGATAGATTTTGCTCTTGTCATCGGAATTATTACGTTTGTTGCAGATATTATTCCTTATATCGGTCCATTTTTAGGTTTTTTACCTGCCTTTATTTTAGCTCTTTTAGATAATCCGATTAAGGCTGTTTGGGTAGGGATTTTCTTTGTCATTATACAATGGGCAGAGAATAATATTTTAGCGCCACGTGTATTAAGCGCCAGCATAGGGATGAATCCGATTCTTATATTATTGAGTTTAGTAATAGGCGGAGGAATGTTTGGAGTTCCCGGAATGGTTTTATCAGTGCCGGTAGTGGCAACTGCAAAAGTTATTTTTAAACATATTAAGCCGAATTTGAAAGACTTCTTTATTCAAGATGAAGAAGAGGAAGAAACAGATTCGACTCTATAATTTTGGAGGTTATTTATATATATGAAAAATTTGAACATGAACGAAATTAGAAGCGAGTTTTTGAAGTTTTTTGAAGAGAAAGAACATCTAATTCTAAAGTCTTACTCTTTAATTCCTGAACACGACAAGAGTTTACTGCTTATTAATGCAGGGATGGCTCCCTTAAAAAGATATTTTACCGGAGAATTTAAAATGGCGAAAGATCGTGCTGCATCTTCTCAAAGATGTATACGAACAGGAGATATAGACCAAGTTGGAATTACCCATCGCCACGGTACATTTTTTGAAATGCTGGGAAATTTTTCTTTTGGCGATTATTTCAAACGAGAAGCTATTACTTGGGCTTGGGAGTTTTTAACTGAAAAAATGGAAATACCAGATGAGCTGTTATGGGCTTCTGTATATCTTGAAGACGATGAGGCCTATGATATTTGGAAAAACGAAATTGGTCTTCCAGAAGAAAGAATCGTTCGCTTAGGAAAAGAAGATAACTTTTGGGAATTAGAAGAAGGACCTTGCGGTCCTTGTTCAGAAATTCATGTTGACAGAGGAGAGGAATTCGGCTGCGGCGATCCTGACTGCAAACCAGGCTGTGATTGTGATCGTTATTTAGAAGTTTGGAACTTGGTGTTTACACAATTCAACAAAGATGCAAACGGAGAATACCATCCCTTGGAACATAAAAATATCGACACTGGAATGGGACTAGAAAGAATTGCACTGGTTTTAGAAGGTGCTAACAACATTTTTGAAGTATCTGTGATTAAAAATATTATTGATGCAATAGAAAGGAAAACAAATATAAAATACGAAGAAGACTCTGTAAAAGATGTTTCTATACGTATTATTGCCGACCATATCCGAGCAGCTACTTTCTTAATATATGATGGCATTATTCCAAGCAATGAGGGAAGAGGATATGTATTAAGAAGATTAATCCGAAGAGCATCCCGCCATGGCAAATTTCTCGGTGTTAAAGGTGTATTCTTAACAGAAATATCCAAAGCGGTAATGTCTTCTTATAGCGGAGAATATCCTGAGTTAACAAGAGATCAGGAAAGGATTTTTAAAATACTGGAAACAGAAGAATTAAAATTCCAAGAAACCCTAGAACAAGGTCTAAAACATTTAGAATCGATCATGGACAGGGAAGAAGGGAACACTATCAGCGGCGAAAATGCTTTCAAATTATATGATACATTTGGCTTTCCTTATGAACTAACAAAAGAAATTTCAGCAGAAAAAGGCTACAAAGTAGACGAAGAAACATTTAAAAAGCTGATGGAAGAACAAAAAACAAGATCTCGAAGCGCTCGAGAAGATGGAGATAACGAGGCTTGGGAAAAAACAGATAATATTGTGATAAAAGAATTGGAAGGAACAGAATTCTTAGGATATAGCGAGCTTGCTTCAACCGGTAAAATCTTAAGAAT
>JAAZME010000099.1 GCA_012798975.1 Gallicola sp. | reverse complement strand
CCACTCATTTCCCAAGAACGGTTTTTTCGTTCTTGGCTAGAAATGATCGGCCACTCTTTCTTTTCTCACTCTTCACTCTTTTTTCAAGCTCTCCACTCTTTCTTTTCCCCTATAACCTACTCCCTATCCTTTCCCTTACTTCCTACTCCCTATCTTTTCCCTAACTTTCTGTTTCGAATTTATGGGAACAGTGGGGGCAGGTTATTTTGATCTTTCCTTTTCCACGAGGTACTGCCAGTTTCTTTTGGCAACTCGGACAGCTCATGACCTTTGAAGCTAATGCCTTCTCAATAGCAGAAGGACTGAAACCCACTATTACCTGTTCTCCGATTTTGAACGTAGGCACTCCTTGTGCTCCCAATGCCTGAAGCTCTGCTGAAGCGCCGGGATCTGTCTGTACATTTTTTTCGATAAATTCATACTTTTTCTGTTCTAAAAACTTCTTAGCTGTCTTGCAGTGAGGACAGGTTGATGAAGTATATACGATTACTTTTTCCATAATAATCCTCCTTTATTTCTCTTACATTTCTTAATACTCTTTTACTTCCATTCTTTTACAGCAGGCCCCTCTTCTCCTGTTACAGGATCTTTTTCTGGATTTCGTACTTTTTGAATAGATTCTTTGTTTTCCGCATATTTTTCTGAATCTTCTTTATTCAGATCCGGGGACTGATTATGGGGATAAGCACCGATAATGGAAAAATCCGCTGAGGCCTCCACTCTTTTATGTCCTGTTCCAGCTGGAAGAAGAACTGCTTTCCCTTTTTTAAGTTCGAATATTTCCCCTTCTTCTCCTCCCAGCTGAACTTTAACCCAGCCGGAAGCACATCCTAAAACTTCATGAGCCTTTGCGTGATAATGATGAAAAGAATAGACTCCGTTTCTCCATGAATTCCCCCATCCATTTTTCTCAAAAAGCTCAAAAAAATCCTCTCCATAATCCTCTTTGCCTTCCTGAAAGATGCTGCTATATAAAATCACCGGCAGATTACTATTCGGAATCCGTTTGTTTTCTGATATATAAATAGTCTCGAATTTCATACTATCCTCCTTACTGTATAAAAAAACCGCTTACTAAGAGATCTACTTCATAGATACCCTTCTAAGCGGTTTGATCCTATTAAATTATTTTCTTTTCTTTTTCAATATGATATAAGCTCCTGTGCCGAGGAGAATCATTTCCGGCAATAAAAGCGGCGCTGTATAAGCCGAAGTTTTAGGGATTCCCTTTGAACCGGACAGTCTAGAAGTTTTGTTTGAGCTGTTTTCTCTTGTTACAAGGGTTTCCGAACAGTTTTCGATATCCGCTGTAAATGCTGCGCTTAACCAAGTCCTGGCGTTGTTATTCCCGTCTTTCGGATTGATAAACTCGCTGCTGTATTTTACATTTTCTTTAACCGCTTCGCTATAGTCCCCTGTTAAAGAATACTCTTTTAGAACATTCTCTAAGCTATGGGAATAGTATCCCTTCAACTCAAAGGCCAAGCTGCTGTTTCCAGACATATTCCCTAGATCAATTGTTAGGGTATTGACTCCGTCTTTTTCATTCCAAACTGCTTTATAGTCGGAGATATAGTTTTCTTTTGCATACAGTTCTTTTTTATTTTTAGAATCTCTTGCATCTGCAGCTTCTGTAAAGGGAGATTCTTTTTCATCCTTGTCCATCTTTAAAATGGCAAAGCTTTCTTTTATCGGTCTCCAGTTTGGATCTGCAAACTCAATGTAGAGTTTTCCGTTTTTTAATTTTCTGGAAGTAGCTAAAGCTGCCGTCCAATTCACAAGCCCTGAAGTCTCTTGTTTGGAATGGATCTCTAAGATTCCCTGATCGATATTATTGACTCTGTAGACAATCCCTTCTGCATTTGGTAGATCCGGGTCATGAACCGTTTCTGCATACCAGTCTGCAGTGCAAGGCTTCTTATCGCTAAAGACCTCTTCCTCTTTTTTAGAAGACTCTTTCACAGCTTCTGTTTCTGTAAGGCGGTCTCTTTTCACAACAGGTTTTTTATCCCAATCTTTCCCTGGAACTGGCGATACGGTATCGGATAGAACTTGAACTGATGATTCAAAAAGTTTTTTCAGTTCTTCAAACTCTTCTATATCGTCCCCTTCCAGCTTTCCTTTCGCTTTTAGTTCTTCGTATCTTGCTTTCTTCTGCGCTTTTCTAAAGGCTTCAAGCTCCGTTTTTTCATCATCCCCTATAATTTTTATAGAGTCTTTCCATTCTAAATGAGCAAATCT
>JAAZME010000027.1 GCA_012798975.1 Gallicola sp. | reverse complement strand
GGAGTTTGTGGTGGAAAATGAAGAATACATTCATTTTTCTACATAGGATATAAAGATTTTTTAATTAAAGACATTCTCCATAGAAAAAACCTTGTTTTCTACAAAACAAGGTTTTTTCTGTCTTTTTCGATAGCCTGGCCGCCTTTGGTGAGCCGCCTAAGTGCCGCAGGCATCTCGTCTATCTCTTCTTTAATAAGCTGTCCAGCCGCCATCGACTACTATTGTTGTTCCGTTTATAAAAGACGCTTCATCCGAAGCTAAGAAAACATACACTTCTGCCAGTTGATCCGGTGTTCCTACTTTTGGAAATATCTGAACGCCTGCCATAAGTTTGTTAAGCATTCTTTCATCCGGATCTTTTACTGAGCTGCCGATCTCTGTCGATACACTTCCCGGTGCTACGGCTATACAGCGGATTCCTTCATCTGCATAAGAATAACCGATGTTTTTTGTCATTCCCACAACAGCATGTTTCGAAGCAACGTAGGCAAGACCGCCCCTCATTCCATGAAGGCCTCCTACCGATGCAGTATTAAGTATTACACCAGCTTTTTTCTCTAGCATGGATGGAAGCACTTTTCTTGACATTCTCATAATTCCGCCGGCATTGATATCCATAACCTTATTCCAAATCTCGTCTGTAATCGTTTCAGCAGATTTGTACTCGTCTAAAACTCCCGCATTATTTACTAAAACATCAATTTTCCCCTGTTCTTCCAAGGCTTTTTCTACCGCATTGTCGATGTCTTCTTCTTTCACAACATCTCCTGCCACAGGAATAATTTCACCTGGAAGATCTTTAGAATCTTCTTTTAGACCTTCCAACTTTTCCATCCTGCGCGCCATCGCATAGACTACAGCTCCTTCTTTTGCAAAGGCTTTTCCAATAGCGTAACCGATTCCCGAACTTGCTCCGGTTAAAAGCACAACTTTGTTTTCCAGTTTCATAACGTCCTCCTTTGATATATATTTATAATATATATACCCTTTCTTTCGGAATTTAACTGGAAAACCCTTATCTACTCAATTTCATTAATGACAGTAAATTTCCCGAGATCTTCTATATATTCCAACACCTCTCCTGTCCCGATATCATAATACCAGCCGTGAATATCGATCTCGCCTCTTTCTTCTCTCTCTTTGATTTCAGGAAAGGTTCTTAGATTTTCAAGCTGGGCTAAAATATTTGCCTCTTCCATCATTACTTCTTGAATTAAAGGTTCTTTTTCTAAAGCCACAACTTTTTCTCTTACTTCATCTAATAACTCAAGCCATCTTTGTGTATGGGGAAGGTCCATTTTTTCTGCAGTCTGGTGAAGACTTGCAGAACAGCCGCCGCAGTTGGAATGTCCGCATATGATAATATGCTTTACTTTAAGAGCTTTTACTGCATATTCTATGGCTGATGTAGTAGCAACATACTCATCTGTTACTCGATAAGGAGGAACAATATTTGCTACATTTCGAACGACAAACAACTCCCCCGGGTTTGTTCCTGTGATTCTGCTTGGCAAAATTCTAGAATCAGAGCAGGTAATAAACAGGGTGTGGGGATGCTGCTCTCTTCTTAAACTTTCATAAAAATCTTCCTGTTCTTCTAAAACTTCCAAACGAAATTTTTTGATCCCGCTTAATAATCGATCCATTTCTCACTCCTCCTTAAATTCCTATAAAAGAAAAAGACGAGAAGGCTCCCGTCTTTCGATTCATTTTAATATTTTTATTATACCTTTAAAAAGTCCCGCTATCTAGTTTTATTTGTCCCTTCCATAAAATTGTTTTTAATAGCACCATCCCAATAACAGCTCCTGCTAGAGAACTGGATATAAAAGGAATGACAAAGCCGAATAATGCCGCTTCTTTATTCCCCATTATGAAAAGCGCGATTGGATAGGAACAAACTGCCCCGATAATCCCCGTGCCAAGGACTTCCCCTAGAAAAGCAGTGAGCAGTCTCCTATGATATTTATATAAATATCCGCTTAAAAACGCTCCAAAAATACTCCCTGGAAAAGCTAATAAACTTCCTGTTCCTATCAGTATCCGTATTAATGAAGTGCCAAAAGCTATCGCTAAAGCGTAAAAAGGTCCTAGTAAAACTCCTCCAACGATGTTGATCAAATGCTGTACTGGAAACACCTTCGCTACTCCAACCGGTATAGAAAAGGCTGAAAACACTACAGCTATGGCAATAAATATTCCCGAAAAAGCGAGTTTTTTTGTATTTTGATTCATAATAATCTCCTTTTTTATTAAAAATGTTTATAAGTCTATTAAGTGGTGTATATATAATACAAGCGAGTTGCAAATTTTTGCAAGTAGTGCTAAGATGTATTTACTAATGTAATAATTCTAACTTTGGATTGATTACATTTATCATGGTAATAAATAGTTAAACTTAACAGGAGGCGAATAAAAATGGTAAAAATCGGTAAAGTAGCTCCGGATTTCACATTACCTGCATATCATCAAGGTAAATTCAAGGATGTTACACTTTCTGAAAACAAAGGAAAATGGACCTTATTATTCTTCTATCCTGGCGATTTCACCTTTGTCTGAACTACTGAAGTCTCAGCAGTTGCTGATAGATATGATGAATTCCAGGAATTAGATACAGAAGTTATTTCTGTAAGTGTGGACAGTGTTTTCGTTCACAAAATGTGGAATGATAAAGAATTAGTAGAGCTTTTAGACAAAGACGTTCCTTATCCAATGGCATCCGATCAAAAAGGTGAAGTTTCTAAAGAATATTTAGTCTATGACGACGACAGCGGCACTTGTATCCGCGGAAGCTTTATTATCGACCCGGACGGAATTGTTCAAACTGCAGAAGTATTAACTCCTCCAGTAGGAAGAAGCATTGATGAACTTATTAGACAAATTAAAGCTGCTCAAGAAGTACGCAAGTCTAACGGTACTCAAGCTATGCCTGCAGGATGGGATACAGGCAAAAAAACATTAACTCCTAGCGAAGACCTAGTAGGAAATGTATGGAAAGAGATCAAAGAAAATAAATAAAACTCAAAAGCATCCCTCAGGGGTGCTTTTTTAATTTCAACCGAATCTCTTTTGAACAACCAACTCATTTTTACAAAAAAATAATTTCTAAAGCTTAAACTATAGAAAATTGTTTTAGCTGAAAAAGTCGTTCCCATCAGCGGACTATAGAAATTCAAAAAACTTCATTTATACTCAGATCCTCAACTTTGGAGCCAAAGGCTCAAAAATTCTCAACCCCTATAACCTATTTTCTACTTTCTACTCCCTATTTTTTACCCCCTTTAATCTATCAGTTTACTATGTTATAATTCTTGTAGCAAAATGAAAGGAGCTAACAATGAAAGAAAAAGTCATACTCGGTATGTCCGGCGGTGTTGATTCATCTGTATCCGCTTATCTTCTTCAAAAAGATTACGATGTTTTAGGCGTTCATATGACTATGTGCAATGACGATCCTGAAAAAGAAGCAATAGCTGTTAAAGATGGAGCTGCCGTAGCCGAACAATTAGGTGTTCCTTATGAAACGATAGATGTTCAAAAGGACTTCCATAAAAATGTCATAGATTATTTTATCAGCGAATATAAAGCAGGCCGTACTCCAAACCCTTGCGTAGAATGCAACCGTTCAATGAAATGGAAAAAACTTTTCCGCTACGCCGATGAAAAAGGTGCAAAATACGTTGCCACCGGCCATTACGGAAATGTATTGAACCTTCCCAACGGCAGACTTACCATCGAATGTGCAGACCATCCGGAAAAAGATCAGTCTTATGTGCTTTATCAGTTGGAACAAGATGAAATCGAGCGGATTGTGCTTCCCCTAGGGGCTTATGAAAAACCCCGCATTCGTGAAATCGCTGAAGAAATCGGACTATCTGTTTCCAACAAGCCGGAAAGCCAAGACATCTGCTTTATTCCAGATGGAGATTATGGTGCTTTTATAAAAGAACGCACTGATATTCCTCCGAAAGGAAATTTTGTAGATACAAAGGGTAATATTCTCGGCGAACACAAAGGGATCATCCACTATACAATCGGTCAAAGAAAAGGACTGGGTCTCGCTTTAGGATATCCAGCCTATGTTCTTGAAATTCGTCCTCAAACCAACGAAGTCGTCATCGGCAAAGACGAAGAAGGCCTTCATAACGGAATTCTTGTGAAGGATCTTAATTTTCTTGCCATTGAAGACCTGACAGAAGAGATGAGAGTTCTTGTAAGAATCCGCTACAACCATAAAGGAACTTATGGAACCATAAAAAAAACAGGAACGGATGAAGTAACTGTCCTTCTAGAAGAACCCTTACGAGGCATCACCCCCGGCCAGTCTGCAGTATTTTATGTAGATAACTATCTCTTAGGCGGAGGAACCATTGTATCTAGTAAGGACTTTTAGAAGGAGCTAGACAGTTGGGATTAAGGTAAGAAGAGAATGGGCTTTTCCCATTCTCCACCATCCCTAACCACTAATCACCAATCACTAATCCCTAACCACTACTCCCTAACCCCTATCTTTTTTACCCGACTAGATAAGCATTTCATAAGTGAGATGAAGAACCTTTTTTTCCCCTTCTTCTACATAGGCTTCCCAGATCTTTGCCCGTGTTCCATCCCATAGTTCAATAACCTGGTTATTCACATCTTTTAGATATTTTTTTAATTCCGGGACTTCTTCGGCTTCCCATTCCTGTTCTACTGTCCACAAGACCTCGTAGACCTTCCCAGGATCTCAAGCTAAACAGGAGGTAAATCGTTTTTGATTAAAATCCTCTTCGATAAATTCCAAAAACTTTTCCATATTGATTCCTTTCCGTAAATATGAATATTCATTCTAAAATATCCATGTAATTCTTTTCGACGACCTCATATAAAAGATTCTACAATAAATTTCCCCATTTAGATAGGTCGAAAAAAGCTGCTGCAATTTTTCTATTCTTTCACTATCAAATTGACTTCGCTTGAATCACAAGGAAGAAAAGATGGTGGTCTTCCCCTTTTCCACCCTCTCTTACTCTCCTCTTTTTTTCAGGGTATCTATGCCATATGATTCAAAGGACCTCGTCCTTTTCCTAAATTTAAATCATCTGCTAATATTTT
>JAAZME010000266.1 GCA_012798975.1 Gallicola sp. | reverse complement strand
TGGCATATCCAATTCTTAAAAGATCAAGCCATATCGGCGTAGTTGTGAAAGAAAGAGAATAAGGAGGGGTCAATTAAATGGGTCAAAAAGTAAACCCTCATGGGTTACGTGTAGGAGTCATTAAAGATTGGAATTCTAAATGGTTTGCTGATAAAAAAGATTTCAGTGACTTATTAGTAGAAGATCATAAAATAAGAGCACTTGTTAAAAAAGAGCAAGAATTAGCAGGTATTTCTAAAATAGACATTGAAAGAGCAGCAAATAAAATTAAAGTTACTATCTATACAGCAAAACCTGGAATGGTTATCGGCCGTCAAGGAAGCGGAGTAGAAGCTTTAAAAACAAAAGTTGAAAAACTTACAAACAAAAAAGTTATCATTAATGTTGAAGAAATCAGAACTCCTGATTTAAACGCACAATTAGTAGCTGAAAACATTGCATCTCAGTTGGAAAGAAGAATTTCTTTCAGAAGAGCGATGAAACAGTCTATCCAAAGAAGTATGAGAGCTGGAGCAAAAGGAATCAAAACTGCTGTTTCAGGACGTGTTGGCGGAGCAGATATGGCGAGAACTGAAGGTTATAGCGAAGGAACTATTCCTCTACAAACTTTAAGAGCTGATATCGAATACGGTTTTGCAGAAGCAGATACAACATACGGAAAATTAGGCGTTAAAGTTTGGCTTTACAAAGGTGAAGTTCTTCCTGGTATGAAAGAAGCACAACTGCCAGAAGCTAAACATGACAGAAAAAGAGATAATAGAAGAAGAGATCGTCGCAGAAACAATAAACAATCTAGTGGTAGAGACAACAACTAACATTAGGAAGGAGGACTTAAGCTATGCTAATGCCTAAGAGAGTGAAATACCGTAGAGTTCATCGCGGTAGAATGAAAGGTAAAGCCTTAAAGGGAAATACAATTACCTATGGTGATTATGGCCTTCAAGCAATAGAGCCTTGTTGGATGACTTCGAACCAAATCGAGTCTGCCAGATGTGCCATGACAAGATATATCAAAAGAGGTGGAAATATCTGGATTAAAGTTTTCCCAGATAAACCTGTTACTAAAAAACCAGCAGAAGTAAGAATGGGTTCCGGAAAAGGGGCTCCAGAGTACTGGGTAGCTGTTGTTAAACCTGGTAAAGTTCTTTTCGAAATGGCTGGTGTACCAGAAGATGTTGCAAGAGAGGCAATGAGACTTGCAGCGATGAAATTACCGATCAAAACAAAATTCATTGCTCGTGAAGAGCTTCAGGATAAGGATGGTGAAGCTAATGAAAACTAAGGAAATTAGACAAATGTCAGATCAAGACTTAGCGAATACATTAAAAGATTTAAAAACTGAACTTTTTAATCTTCGTTTTCAATTGGCAACTGGACAATTAGAAAATCCTATGAGAATCGGCGGAGTTAAAAAAGATATCGCTCGAATTAAGACAATCATCAGGGAAAGAGAACTTAAGATCGGCAAGGAGGCTTAACCCAATATGGAAAGAAATAAAAGAAAAACTATCATTGGGAGAGTGGTATCTGATAAAATGGACAAATCAATTGTCGTTGCAGTTAACACAAAGGTATCACATCCTGTATACAAAAAACAGTTAAAGAAAACTACAAAATTTACAGCTCATGATGAAAATAACGAGTGTAATATTGGAGATAGAGTAAAGATAATGGAAACAAGAGCTCTTTCTAAAAATAAGAGATGGAGACTTGTCGAAATCCTTGAGAAAGCAAAATAATTCTTATTTTGGAAAGGAGGATCTTAAATGATTCAAGTAGAATCCCGTTTAAAAGTTGCGGATAATTCAGGTGCAAAAGAGTTGCTTGTCATCCGTGTTCTAGGAGGTACTAGAAGAAAGTACGCTAGAATTGGTGATGTAGTTGTTTGTTCAGTAAAAAGTGCTACACCCGGAGGAGTTGTAAAGAAGGGTGAAGTTGTTAAAGCAGTTATTGTACGTACAGCTAAAGGTATTAGAAGAGTAGACGGAAGTTATATCCGTTTTGACGATAATGCAGCAGTTATTATTAAAGACGACAAAAATCCGGTAGGTACTAGAATTTTCGGCTCAGTTACAAGAGAACTTCGAGAAGGAAATTTCATGAAGATTATTTCATTAGCACCGGAAGTATTATAAGTGGAGGTGTCAATTAATGAAAATTAAAACCGGAGATACGGTAATCGTCACTTCAGGACAATATAAAGGCAAAACTGGAAAAGTTCTAGACACTATGCCTAAGAAAAATAAAGTTGTTGTTGAAGGTGTAAATATTCTTACAAAACATGTTAAACCTCGTGGTCCACAATCACCAGGCGGTATTGTGAAAGAAGAAGGCCCAATCGACATTTCAAACGTAATGTTTTACGATGAAAAGTCTAAAAAAGGCTCAAGAGTAGGTTACAAAATAGAAGACGGTAAAAAAGTCCGAATTGCAAAAGCAAGCGGAGAAGAGATTAAATAGGGAAGGGAGGTAAAAGCGTGACTTCCAGATTATTAGATAAATATAATGAAGAAGTAATTCCAGCTCTTATGGAGCGTTTTGAATATAAGAATGTTATGGAAGCTCCAAAATTAAACAAGGTTGTTTTAAATATTGGACTTGGATCCTCTAAAGACAATCCAAAAGCTGTTGAAGGAGCTGTTCGTGATATTGAGAAAATCACTGGACAAAAACCTATCGTAACAAAAGCGAAGAAATCCATTGCGAATTTCAAGCTTAGAGAAGGTATGACAATTGGTGCAAAAGTAACACTTCGCGGAAAGAAAATGTATGATTTCTTAGACAAACTAATGAACATTTCTTTACCTCGAGTAAGAGACTTTAGAGGTGTAAGCTCATCTTCCTTTGACGGAAGAGGAAACTACACAATCGGAATTAAAGAACAATTAATTTTCCCTGAAATTGAATACGATGAAATCGATCAAATCAGAGGAATGGACATTTCTGTTGTAACGACTTCAAAAACAGACGAAGAGGCGAAGGTATTTTTAGAGTTAATGGGAATGCCTTTCCGTAAATAAAAGGGGGGATACACTAGTGCCAAAAAAATCAATGATCGCAAAACAACAACGACCTGCTAAGTTTAGCACTCGTGCATATACAAGATGTAGAATTTGTGGAAGACCTCATGGTTATCTAAGAAAATATGGAATTTGTCGTATTTGCTTTAGAGAATTAGCTTATAGAGGCGAGATCCCTGGCGTTAAGAAGGCAAGCTGGTAGAATTAGAGAGGAGGTAGCTTTTATGATGACTGATCCTATAGCAGATATGCTAACAAGAATTAGAAACGGAAACAATGCAAGACATAAATCAGTAGAAATTCCTGCATCTACCGTTAAAAAAGATGTAGTTCAAATATTACTTGATGAAGGTTTTATCGATGGTTTCAATGTAACGGAAGATGACAAACAAGGTATGATAACAGTAGACTTAAAATACGGCCCAAATGAGGAAAAAGTAATCTCTGGTATTAAGAGAATTTCTAAACCTGGACTAAGAGTTTACGTAAAAGCAAATGAAGTGCCAAAAGTACTTGGTGGATTAGGTGTTGCAATTATTTCAACATCAAAAGGCGTAGTAACAGATAAAGTTGCAAGACAAGAAGGTGTCGGCGGCGAAGTTATCTGTTATGTATGGTAATACTGTAAAAGCTTAAGGAGGTAATTATGTCAAGAATTGGATTACTACCAATCGACATTCCTGCAGGTGTTGAAGTCAAAATTTCAGAGAAGAATTTAGCTGAAGTAAAAGGTCCTAAAGGTACTTTAGAGCAACAACTCTGCAGTGACATGGATATTAATATAGAAGACAATGTTGTCACTATCCAAAGACCTAATGAATCAAAGAAAATGAAGTCTCTTCACGGTTTAACGAGATCTCTTTTATTCAACATGATTGAAGGAGTTACAAATGGTTATACTAAGACTTTATTAATTGAAGGTACAGGATATAGAGCAGCAAAACAAGGCAAAAAACTTACATTAAACTTAGGATACTCTCATCCAATCGAAGTTGAAGATCCAGAAGGTATCAATGTAGAAGTTCCAGAAGCGCATCAAATTGTTATTACTGGAATCGACAAACAACAAGTTGGAAATTATGCTGCTGTCATTCGTGACTACAGAAAACCGGAACCTTACAAAGGAAAAGGTGTTCGCTATAGTGATGAGCATATCCGTCGTAAGATCGGTAAAACCGGTAAGTAGGAAGGAGTAGGCAATGTTTAAAGCAATTAATAAAAATGCAAATAGAAAAGCAAGACATGCGAGAGTACGTAAGAAAATCTCCGGAACTACAGAGAGACCAAGACTTGCGATTTTCAAAAGTAATGCTAATATTTATGCTCAAATCATAGATGATGTTGTAGGTGTAACATTAGTTTCAGCTTCAACACTTGATAAAGAAATTAAAGGCAGCCTTGAAAATGCATCAAATAAAGATGCAGCGAAAAAGGTTGGAGAAGTTATTGGTAAAAGAGCAGTAGATAAAGGAATCACTGAAGTGGTTTTCGATCGTTCTGGGTATCAATATCATGGTAAAGTAAAAGAACTAGCAGATGCTTGTAGAGAAGCTGGTCTTAAATTCTAAGCAAGGGAGGGAAAATTTTGGAAAATAGAAAAAGAGATGTAGAGAAAAGTGAATTCGAAGAAAAAGTTGTCTCTATTAATCGTGTTACCAAAGTAGTTAAAGGTGGTAGAAACTTTAGATTTAGTGCCCTTGTTGTAGTTGGAGACGGTAAAGGACGCGTAGGAGTTGGAGTAGGTAAAGCTCAAGAAGTTCCTGAAGCGATCCGCAAGGCTGCTCAAGATGCTAAAAAACATTTAATCAATGTACCATTAGTAGGAACAACAATTCCTCATGAAGTAATCGGACGTTTTGGTGCGGGTTCTGTATTATTAAAACCAGCAAGCGAAGGTACTGGAGTTATCGCCGGCGGTCCTGTTCGTGCCGTATGCGAACTTGCAGGTATTCGTGACGTACGTTCTAAATCATTAGGAACATCTAATCCTAGAAACGTAGTTAACGCAACTCTTCAAGGACTAAAAAGTCTTAAAAAAGCAGAAGATGTAGCAAAATTACGAGGAAAATCAGTTAAAGAAATCTTAGGTTAAGGAGGGCTTAGACACGATGGGAAAGCTTAAAATAACTCTTAAAAAGAGCAAAATCGGTAAAAAGCAAAATCATGTTAAGACAGTTGAAGCCCTTGGATTACGCAAACCAGGACAAACTGTTTTAAAAGAGGATAATGAAGCTATCAGAGGAATGGTTAACACTATTTCTTACATGGTAGAATGTGAAGAAGTAGAATAGGAGGTGTTCCCTTGAAACTACATGACTTAAAACCAGCTAAAGGCGGTAAAAATAAGGCGCGTAAAAGAGTAGGTAGAGGATATGGTTCTGGAGACGGCAAACTAGCCGGTCGTGGACGAGATGGACAAAACAGCCGTTCAGGCGGTGGAGTACGTCCAGGATTTGAAGGTGGTCAGATGCCTTTGTTCAGAAGATTACCTAAAAGAGGTTTCACAAATATTTTTGCAAAACAATATGCAGAACTAAATGTTGAGATTTTAAATCGCTTCAATGATGGCGATGTTATTACTCCGGAAGTACTTTTTGAAGCTGGGATTTGTAAAAAATCTAAAGCAAAAGACGGTATTAAATTCTTAGGAAACGGAGAGTTAGAAAAGAAAGTAACTGTTAAAGCACATAAATTCACAAAAGGTGCTGAAGACAAAATCACAGAGGCTGGAGGAAAGGCAGAGGTGATTTAATGTTTGAAACCATACGCAAGGCATGGGCAGTTGCAGAGTTACGTCAGCGCATGATATTCACATTATTAATGGTTGGAGTTTTCCGATTAGGAAATGCGATTCCAGTTCCATTTATGAATAAAGAAATGGTCTCTCAAGTTATGGGGGGAGCGGGACAAACTGGGATACTGAATTTATTGAATTTGCTATCTGGTAACAGTTT
>JAAZME010000236.1 GCA_012798975.1 Gallicola sp. | reverse complement strand
CTAAAAAACAAGGTCTAGATAAAGACGAAGCCTATTTAAAAGAAGTTGAAAGATCAAATGAGAATCTTTTAAAACAATATGCGATCAACAAACTTTTAAGCACAATTGAACTAAAAGACGAAGACTTGGAAGAGTATTACGAAAGCCATAAAGAACATTTCCAAAAACCAATGCAGTTTACTGCTTCTCACATTCTAGTTGAAGATGAAGAAAAAGCAAAAGAAATTAAAGAAAAAATAGAAGCAGGTGAAGTTGAATTCGAAGAAGCTGCAAAAGAACATTCAACATGTCCTTCTAAAGATCAAGGCGGAAAATTAGGCACATTCCAAGAAGGCCAAATGGTTAAAGAATTCGAAGAAGCTGCAAAGACAGCAGAAGTAGGAGTCGTAACAGACCCGGTTAAAACTCAATTTGGTTACCATTTAATCAAAGTTGATGATAAAACAGATGCAGACGCTGCATCCTTTGAAGAAGTAAAAGACGACATTCAAAGACAAGTATTATCTTTAAAACAACAGGAAGTCTATTTGGATAATATCAACAAAATCAGCAGCGAGTATGAAGTAGAAAAATTCTACTAGAAGAATGCGCCCTCAGGGCGCCTCTTTGCGTATAATATTATTTTAAAACGAGGAGGAAGTATGGATAAAGTATTTTCGTATTTTAGAGAAATTTCCAATATACCTCGATGCTCTGGTCAGGAAAAAGAGATCAGCAATTATCTTAAAAAATGGGCAGAGGACCGTGGTTTAGAAGTTGAGCAGGACAATGCAGACAATATTATCATTCGAAAAGAAGGATCAAAGGGATATGAGAATTCTCCAACAGTCATTTTACAAGGCCATATGGATATGGTCTGTGTGAAGACAGTAGAATCCGACCATGATTTCAGCAAAGATCCTATTGAGATCGTCGAAGACGGCGAATATCTGCGGGGAAAAGGGACAACACTGGGTGCAGATAATGGTATCGCTATAGCGATGGCTATGGCCCTTCTAGAAGAAGACGAGAATCACCCGCCTCTAGAAGTACTTGTAACAACCAGCGAAGAAACAGGTCTGGAAGGGGCGATGAACCTTTCAGAACATGCCTTAAAAGGAAAATATCTTATTAATATCGATTCCGAGGATGAAGGGATACTGACAGCAGGATGTGCTGGAGGAGAAACGATCATCTTAAGAATGAAAGCAGATTTTAAAGAAACGGATAAAGAAGGAATAAAAGTTTCTATTTCAAATCTTATCGGTGGTCATTCCGGAGCAGATATTCATTTGGGAAGACTTAATGGAATTAAAATTCTTTGCGAGATGATAAAAGCTTCAACTGCCGACTTGCAAATAGCTGAGATTAGCGGCGGTCTAATGCATAATACGATTCCTCAAGAAGCATCTATTATTTTTTCAAGCGAAAGCTTTGATAAAGAAAAATTGGAAGAAGCTGCTAAAGAGTTTATAAAAAAAGAAAGTGGTCTTCAGCTGAAAGTTGAAGAGGTTAAGCTTGAAAAAGCAATGGATTTGAAAACAAGCATGGAGCTTTTAGATACGCTTGTCCAACTGCAGGACGGACCTTATTCCTATATGGAAGGGGAATATTCTCATATTGTTCAGTCTTCTTCGAATTTAGCAATAATCCGCACCGAAGAAAGTGAGATTGTCATTACCGACTCGACTAGAAGTTCCTCTGTAGAAGAACTTCAGAAATTGGAAGAATATTTCCTTGAAGTGTTCAGTAAACTCGGAGAAGTTGAGATTACACAACAGTATAATCCTTGGACATTTGAAGAACACTCTGTACTTCGAGAAAAAGCTGTAAAAGTCTATAAAGACCTTTATCAAGAAGATATGACAGTGGAAATCATACATGCAGGACTTGAATGCGGCGTTTTCCAAGAAAAGTATCCTCATCTTGACATGATTTCTATCGGTCCGGATATGGACGGAGTTCATACAACCGAAGAAAAATTAAACAAAGAATCTACAATGCGGGTATATGATTATCTATGCGCGCTATTAAAAGAAATGAAATAGAAGATAAATTATAGAGAATGGGTATAATATTTTTTAAGGAGGGATAATTATGATGGATGATAATAATCACATTCATGATCATAACTGCGATCATGATCATTGCGATCACGGACATACAGAAGAAGGTCTAGATTCAATCGTATTAACATTGGAAGATGATACAGAATTAGAATGCGGTGTATTAGGAATTTTCGAAGTTCCGGAAGAAGACAGAGACTATATCGCGTTAGTTTCTATGGAAGACGAACAAGTTCTTCTTTATCGTTATTTGGAGGATCAAGAAGATCCGGAAGTTTTCAGTCTTGAAAGTATTGAAACGGATGAAGAATTTGATAATGTTGCAGGTATTTTTCATGAGCTTTTTATAGGCGAAGAAGACGGGCAGTCAGAAAGCGAATCATAAAAAAACAGAAGGCAAGCTTGTCTTGCCTTCTATAAATAAAGGATTTACTATGTATAAATTACTGTGTATCGATCTGGACGGTACATTATTAGATAATGAGAAAAACATTTCATCGCTAAATGTTAAAGTTCTCAACACACTTAATAAAAAAGGGATCGATATTGTAATAGCTACAGGCCGTCATTTTGAAAAAGTCGCTGAATTGATTTCTCCTCTAAATTTTGATTGTTCTATTATTGCGAATAATGGAGCTATTGCAATGGAAGAGGAAGAAATTTTTATTCTAAATCCTGTGAATCAGGACCTTCTCCAGACAGTGATAGCAAAAGGAAAAGATTATGGCGTAAAACCGTATCTCCATGTATTTGATGAAGATCGAAAAACTTCTATCGTTATACCAGATGGCGATGTTAAAACAGCCCATGCCGGATCAGTTTGCAGTTTAAATCATATCTGCCATTATAAAGATATGAAAAAAAGCTTTCAAGTGCTGACTATCGTGTTTCTAGAAAATAAAAACAGAATCTCTGCTTTATACAGCGATATTGTTAACGGCGGTTATGCCTGTGAAGCCCATATAATGCGCGGATTCCGCAAAGATGTAGTTATGGTGGAATTTCTCGAAAAAGGATCCAATAAAGCTTCTGCAATTCGACATTATGCAACGCTCAAGGGCATAAAGAGGGAGGAAATCATCACCATCGGTGATGAAAACAACGACATTGACATGATAAAAAGTGCCGGGCTTGGTATTGCTATGGCTAATGCGACAAAATCTCTTAAGGAGAATGCAGATCGGATTTCCAGCTATTCTAATAATGATAGCGGTGTAGGAAAAGAACTAATGGATATATTCCATTTAACAATGGAGGAGGTCGAAAGGAATTGAATGCGGACCCCTATTATCCCTATAGCGAATATTTAAAAAAGAAATACGGAAAAAAGGTTTATAAGCTTCCGATAAAACTGGATATAACTTGTCCCAACAGAGACGGACATGCCGGTATAGGAGGATGTATCTTCTGCAATGAAAAAGGCGGGTCTTTTGAAAATTTGTCGGAGAAATATTCTATAACACAACAGTTGGAAAAGAACAGAGAATATATTAAGAAGAGATATAAAGCAGAATGTTTTATAGCCTATTTTCAAAATTTCTCCAACACGTATATGCCTTTGGATGCGTTCAAGAAATTTATGTTGGAAGCGGCGAAGGCGGATGTTGTAGCAATTCAAATCTCTACAAGGCCGGACTGTATTCATAGAGAGCATTTAGACTATCTTCAAAAGATATCTGATACATATAAAGTAGATATCGTATTTGAATTAGGAGTTCAGACAGTCAACAACCGTACATTAAAAATACTCAATAGAGGCCATAGCCTGTCAGACACTATCAATGCTATAATAAAGATAAAAAAATACGGATTTGAAGTCTGCACCCATATGATATTGGGTCTTCCTTGGGATGATATGGAAGATGTTATCGAGGGAGCGAAGATTCTTAGTCTTTTAGAAACGGACCAAGTAAAAATCCATTCTCTTTATATTCCTAAAAATACTGAACTGGGCAGTATGTATAAGAGACAAGAGTTTGAATTAAACACGTTGGAACAGTATAAAGAAGAAGTGAAAATGTTTTTGCGTTTCCTTGACCCGAACATTGCTATACAGAGAATTGTAGGCAGAATGCCGGAAGAAGACAGCTTGTTTTGCAATTGGGATACCAGCTGGTGGAAAATAAGAGATGATATCGTTAAGGAAATGCAGGATGAAAATATATCTCAAGGTGATCTATATAATTATAAAGAGGGAATCCTTTGCATATAATAGATGAAATAATTTGAGATTTATTATATAATGATTAAAAGAAGAAAGGTAGTGATAAATATGATTAAATATATTTTAGGACCATCTGGCAGCGGTAAAACAAAATGGCTTATTGATGAGGCGAATAAAGACAAAAGAGAAGGTACAGGCAATATAGTGTTTATAGATACTGACGATTCACATATATTCTCTTTAGATTATGCAGTACGCCTAATCAATGCTTCTAATTTTCACATAAAGACAACTGAAAGATTATTCGGTTTCTTAAGCGGTATTATTTCTCGCGACTACGATATTGAAAAAATATATGTAGATGGAATTTATGAGATTGTAGAATTAGACGCTAAATTATTAGAAGATCTAACAAAGAATCTAGAAGAAATTTCAGAAGCGTACAATGTCGATTTCTTTATCGGTATGAATGTTGAAAAAGATGAATTACCGGGAAATTATAACGAAAGCGCTGTTGAATTACATTTAGAATAATAGTTTTTTTATAATTATATTTAAATAAAAGGGTATAAACAGATGTTTATACCCTTTGTTGAGTAAATCATGAATGAGAATAAAATTCTATTCATGGTTTTTTAATTGAAAATGATTAGAATAGGTACATAATGAGTATAAAAAAAGAAATAGAAGTATTTTTAAAAGAAAGAAATTGTCTGATAGATCAGTTAGATGAAGGTAAAATTGATAAAGAGTTATTTATACAAAAGAATCTGGAATTGATCCAAAAGATTTCAATGAAGCCTTTTTCAAGAATCTTAAGCTACGAAGAGGGTATGTATAATTATCAGTATTACAACACCATGGCAAAATATTATAATAATAGAGCCAATGAATACAAATTCGATCGAAAGAAAAAAAGAAAGTATCAAGAAGCTTATAATAAATGCCGCAACTACTATCATGAAAAGGACAGAACATTAGAACAGATGCTTATTATAAAAGAGTTTAAAAACATGGAATCTTACTATGTAAGTCTGTATTCTACGCGTTTGAAGGACCAGCTGTTTGAAATTGTTTTTACCGACAAAGAAAAGGCTGTATTTCATACGATGAATCCTCAGATTTTAGCCCTATTAAAGGAAAATCATGTTTTTATCGATGAAATCCGAGAGTCTGTTATCAGCGACTATATTAATACAAAATATTAATCTGAAAAGAGAAAGGACTATTTATGAGCTTATTTAGAGATGACTTTAAAGGCTTGGACATTCCAAACAACAAAGAAGCCACGAAAGATAAGGTTGTGGAAATAGCCAATATCCCAAAAAGACTTTATTTCCCTATGTCTATGCATATCGGCGCTCCTGCAAATGTAGTTGTGAAAGAGGGGGATGCTGTAAAAATAGGTACATTATTAGGCTCCAGCGACGAAGGTATTTCAACAAATATCCACTCCTCCGTTTCAAGAACGGTTGTGAAAATCGAAGAAGATTCCTCTTTTCGAGGAGAGAGCGAAGTTGTAGTCGTTGAAAACGATTATAAAGAAGAAAAGGAATATTTGAAAGAATTCGACATAGAAAATTTAACGCCGGAAAAATTCAGCAGCATCATAGATGAAGCAGGAATCACCGGAAAAGGAGGAGCGGGATTTCCAGCATCTGTGAAATACAAGATGGGAAAAGAAGAAACGAGATTTCTTGTAATTAACGGATCGGAATGCGAACCTTATTCTACTACCGATTATCGCTGCATGATAGAATACAGCGAAGAGATTATAAAAATCATAGATCTTATTGCAAAAATATATACAATAGAGGAATCTTATATTGCAATAGAAGATCACATGACCGAAGCGATAAGCTGTCTTGATAAAGAGATCAAGAACCAAAAAGCCGAAAACATCTATATACATAAGCTATCTTCTGAATATCCTCAAGGTCATGCAGGACTGCAAATTCAAAAAGTGTTGGGGATTGAGATTGAAGAAGGGCAGCGGTCTGGGGACGTGGGAATACTGCAATCCAACGTTTCTACTATAAAAGCGATACACGATGCAGTTTTTGAAAGAAAAAGCTTAATTAAAAGGATTATTACAGTAACCGGGCCCATGATTAATGACCCTAAGAATCTTATGGTGCGCATCGGAACTCTTGTTGAAGATCTTATAGAAGAATGCGGCGGATTAAAAGACGGGGAAATTGAGATGATAAACGGCGGACCTATGATGGGCAGAGCTTTTGAAGACAAAAGTATTCCCGTAGATAAAGATACAACAACTCTTCTTTTCTTAGAAAAACAAGAAAAAAAGAAAGAAAAAAATTGTATTCGATGTGCCCGCTGTGTAGACAACTGTCCTGTAGCTCTGCAGCCGATTATTATACGTAACAGCTTCATCAACGGCCGATATGACAGGGTACCGGAACTCCGCTCAGAAAGCTGTATATCCTGCGGAGTCTGCACCTATATCTGTCCTGCAGATATTTCCCTTTTAGAAAGCATACAGGCCCTTAACAAAAAATGGAAGGAAATGAAAAATGACTAAAACAAAAGCCCCTTTTCTAAAGTCTTCTATAAAAACATCTGATATTATGAGAGATGTCCTGATTGCACTTATACCGGTATCAGCTATGGCTATAGTAAAATTTGGAATAAGAAGCTTATGGATGATTCTCATCGGAATACTATCCTCTATAATCTTTGAATACCTCTATCAAAAATTAACGAAACAAGATATTACCGTGAAGGATCTGTCTGCTGCGGTAACTGGATTGTTAGTTGCGCTGAGCTATCCTTCAAACGTACCTTTCTGGATTATAATACTGGGTTCTTTTATCGCCATAGTCCTTGTAAAACAAATAGCAGGAGGTCTCGGCAACAATATTTTCAATCCCGCAGTTTTCTCAAGGGTACTGATTAAGATACTCTTTACACCTATTATTACAAATTGGATAACCCCAGGCCCGGATGCAGTTTCCATCGCTACGCCTTTAGCCTTTGTGGGAAATGGCCAAAAAGAAATCCTTGCAGGCGCTCCCGAAATATCTCAAATATTTTTCGGTGAGATTGGCGGGGGAATAGGCGAAACGGTTAAATGGGCGATTCTTTTAGGATTTCTATATCTTGTTATTCGAAAAATTATACATTTTGAAATGCCTTTAGCAGTGATGGGCGGACTTTTTCTAACAGCTATGCTTTTTGGAGAATCTGATTTAAATTTTGCATTTTATCATATTCTTTCGGGAACGGCAATGTTTGCTGCGGTATTTATGGTAACAGATTATGCTTCCAGCCCTTTGAATCGAAGGGCAAGATTCTATTATGCACTTTGTATAGGGATTCTTACTGGAATACTGAGACAGCTTTTCGATCTTCCTGGAGGAATCGGAGTTGCGATTTTAATAATGAACTTGACTGCTCCCCTTTTGGAAACTTGGATAGTGCCTAGAGTTTTTGGTCATAAAGGAGTCAGTATAATCAGCCAGTCAAGATAAAAAAAGAGTGGAGATATGGCGGAAAATAAAATACCAAGTATTTTCTGTTTTTATAAAAAGGTTTTGATTTCTTAACATAGGACATAAAAAGAATATTCTTATATAAATTCAAAATAAAAAACCTTGAGAGGAATATTCCTCTCAAGGCTTTTTAATGTTCAGCTGTTTTATAAAGTTTTAAGAGAATCAGAATAAAAGAAACTCCTAAAATGATATGGGATAATCCTGCCAACCCTGATATAGATGCGTCTAAAGCATTTGATAGATTGATATTTAAAACCTGAATATTTCCTCGAATGAACATCATAAGGACAGTAAGATAAACGCCGATCTCGTAAAAGACCCAGCGCTTGCCTAAAGACTGAAGCCCCAGCCCCTGCTGGTTTAATATTGTTCCGAACAGCAGAGTCATTACTGTACCCAAGGTAAGCGTGTGGGTATGCATAAAAGAAAGGGATGTGGGACCGATTAAAGCTCCGTCCTCTACAAATCCATTCCATTTCGTAAATTCCCTAAAATAAACACCGAGAACCAAACCGATAATTGTAAATATAATAGCTTTTTTTAATGTCTTCTTCATAGAGACCTCCTTATTAAAAAATATGACTAGTAGCTATATACCCGAAAAATTTAAAAATAGCAAAAAGCAGATACTTCGATCTGCCTTTTATTATTTATGATTCTGTTGTTAAAACTTGCAGAAGCTCTTCATAATCCATACCTTGGGTTAAAGTATAGGATCCGGGGAGTATGCCTTCTTCAAGTTTCTTTTCCTGAATCAGCTTAACAAAACTTTCTTCATCTTTGATAATATTTGCATCGATTAAGATTTTGGCTGCATCAAGATAAGTTGCACCTTCTGGTATGGTCACTTGAATCTCGCTTGGGGGTTCTTCTGCCACTTTAGAAACGGGAGATTGGGAATTAGATACAGAGGTTTCGCTGGTGGTGTAATCTCTAGAAAAAAGATCATAGGTTTGAAAACTTATAATAATGCCCATCGCTAAAATGATGATTAAGATCCACATAAGATGATTCAAATCATAAAGGGTGTCTTTAACTCTTCCAATAAATTTTCTCATTTTGAGCTCCTTCGCTATATATCTGCTGATGGAGTAAAGCCCATTCAACAGCTTTATGAATACATGATATAATTGTACCATAAAGAAAAAGATTGCCAAAAGGAGCCTAAAATGAGAGAAGTAATTATCGGAGAAAATGACGAAGAACAAAGATTGGATCGTTTTCTAAAAAAATATCTGCCGAAAGCACCGAACCATCTGCTGCAGAAATATATTCGTACAAAAAAAATTAAGGTAAACAAGAAACGCGCCCAGCCGGACCAGATATTAAACAAAGATGATGTTTTGAATATT
>JAAZME010000334.1 GCA_012798975.1 Gallicola sp. | reverse complement strand
CGTAGATATGTTTTCGATAGAAAGAAAAGGCAATCAAGGAGGGGATAAAGAGTATTGTATTTAACACAGCCGCATAATGGATATCGCCGCTTGAGATCATACTAAGATACGCTTCTGTCGCCATCGTTGAGAAGTTTCCACCGATAATGGTTGGTGTGCTGAAGTCCGCTAAGCTCCGAATAAACGTAAGCATTGCGATGACAACTAGGGTGTTCTTGATCATAGGCAGGATAATATCCAGTATAATACGGTCGGAATGTGCGCCGAGATCTCTTGAAGAATAGATGATTTCGTTATTGATTTTTGAGATAGCATTTATCGCAAGCAGGGTATTTATAGAAATAAAACCGATAGACTGCATCAGGATAATGCCCCACATGCCGTACGTGTTTAACGTTAAACCTAATAAATCATGGGTAATAAATCCCCGTCTTCCAAAAAGCTCGATATAAGAAAGGGAAGTGACAAAAGGCGGAGAAATCATGGTAATCAGAAGAATATTTTCGATTCGCTTTCGATTGCCGAAAAATACTGCATACACAGCGATTAAGACTGCGGCGATCGTGGAAAAAACAGTTGTTAAGATCCCTACCTGCAAAGAATTTTTAAGGAGAAAGGAATCTTCAAGAAAAAATTTTCGAAAACCAGAAAAATCAAGCTGTCCTTCTATAAATAAAGCTTCTGAAAATACAGAGAGGAAGGGCAGAAGAATAAAAAGGATTACGGAAAGGACAATTGTAATAAAAAGCAAAGAGTCCAGTTTGGCAGAAGTATTGTTTTTCATAGAGAACCTCGTAATTGATATTGTCGTTTCGAATTCTAAAATAGCCGAAGAAGAGAAAGGAAGTCTTTTCTTAATCGGCTATTTTTATATTATTTAGTTTCTTTATTAGAGGTTAATGCATTCCATTTGTCTAATATTTCAGTTCTTTGTGAACCAAATGTTGATAGATCTTGTTTGATCAACTTATCTTTTGGAAGACCTAAATCATAACCTTTAATATCAGGAACCACCATTTGTGCGCCGTCTTTACCGTCTAATCTAGCAATCATTTCCATAGCTTCAGGAGTAAACATAAAGTCTAAGAACGCTTTAGCAATATCCGTGTTTTCGCTGCCTTTGAAAATAGCAATGCCTTCAGGAACCCAAGGAATTCCGTTTTCAGGATAGACAACGGTCAGATTGTTTTCTTCTGCAGCATCAAAAGCTGTTTTGTCTACAGGGATAATTCCAACTGCAAACTCGCCGGCAACGGTCTTTTCTTGCGGATCGCGACCACGCTTTCCGTAAAACGGTATATTTTCATTTAGTTTCTCTAAATAAGCCCAGCCTTCGTCGCCGTACATATCAAGAAGACCTTTTACAGCCGCATAATTTGTCCCAGAAATAGCGGGACTGCTCATAATGATTTCCCCTTTATATTCTGGTTTAATGAGATCATCCCAAGATGCAGGTGCTGTCAGATTTTTTTGTGCTAAAACATCGTTGTTGGCAATAAAGCCTACCACTGTAAGTCCTTTTGAATACCAGTATCCTTCAGGATCTTTGTATTCTGGAGCAACTTCCTCGGAACCTTTTGCAGTGTACTGTTCCAAAAGCCCGTCGGCCTTTGCCTGCATAAAAGAGTCCAAACCGCCGCCAAACCATAAGTCAGCCATAGGTTTTCCTCCTTCGGCTTTGACTCTGGATAAAACTTCCCCAGAACTCATAGACAAGAATTCAACCTTAGCACCGGTTTCTTTTGTGAATGCATCAAACAACTCAGCGTACTCATCGCTTGTGGCAACCACATTCATCGTTTTCCCTTCAAACTGAGCGGACTGATTTGTTTCAGAAGCTTGTCCGTCAGAAGTTTCCTGAGTGCTATTGTTTCCGCAAGCCGAAATTGTAAACATCAGTGCGAAGATCAATAATAAACGTACAAATTTTTTCATAATATCCTCCTTATATCCTTTAGAATGCTATAAGTGTATCAAAACAAAGGATGGATTTCATTATGCAACATTATGCAACTTGGTAAAATGAACAGAAAGAATATTTATCATTATACAAATAAAACTATACCGATCGAGGAAAACCTGTTATACTATTGTTGTGATCTCTTTATCCTTCATCATTG
>JAAZME010000318.1 GCA_012798975.1 Gallicola sp. | reverse complement strand
TCTGATTATAGTATAATACAAAGGGGTGATATTATGAACTGTAAAATGACCAGCACTGCCAACTTAAATGAGAATGAGATAATCCTTTTTATATTAGGCGATGAGAAAAAAGAGTCTATTCAAGCAATTGCAATAAAGGATCACGTTTCCACTGAAATCTATTTAAAAGATAATGTAAAAGTAAAACATTTACAAAATTCTATAAAGAATAAAAGAATAATAACATTTAACGGAACCTCTTATGATCTGCCCTTATTGCAGAAAAATAATTTTAAGCTTGAAAAAAAGAAGCATATGGATCTGTATTATTTTTATAAGCAGAATGTTTATACAGATCTCAAACGATATACTATGGAAAGCATTTTAGCAAATCGTTTCTCCGATTATGATCTTTCTTCTCTAAAAGTTTTAAATGAATACTTTCATAATGATATAGATAGACTTTACAAATCGCTAGAAGACCATATCAAGGCGCGTTTTGAGATTTACAAAGGCATGCAGGAAATCTTACTAAAACATAATTTTTCATTTCATTTATTGGGCAAAGAGCATGTTCTATGTCTTCACAAAGTACAGTTTGTAAAGGATTTTCTTCTTCTTACATTTTTTACACTTACTCCAGCTATGCAGATGGAATTTCATTTCGACCATGCAGAAATCAAAACAACAAGCGAAAATACTATTCTAGTTCGAACTCCATTCTATTCTGGAAGTATTGGCAAAAATACGGAAGGGAAAGCAATCCGAACTGAATTTAGCGAAATTCAAGATAACAGCCTTACAGAAAATTTTTATCTTATCGAGAAGGAACATGTCCTTTTATTAAACTCTCTAGAAAAATGGATTAAAATACTTTTTGATAATTTATAAAACTTTTTTTAACAAAACTATAAACTTCTTGACATAAAAAATATGGAAATGTATCGAACTCATTTCCATATTTTTATCTGTATGTATCTTTTGTAGTTCTATAAAGTAATAATTTCAAACCCTTCGTCTATATACCTTGCCATAGAAGGATGTCCCTTCAGCTCGTCTAGAAGCTGAATTCCAGACTGCTCATTATATGAAAGAACTCCCATTTGGTCTGAACAGGCTCTGCATACCCCATCCATAATACCCATAGTTATCGTTTTTTGAAAGAGCGGATTCTTTTCTTCAATGAAATCTTCTAACAAAGCTACCGACTTTCCCTCTAAAATTAACTTCACTTCTATTCCTGATTCTTTCATCTCTATTGCATTGAGCAATGCATGGGTAAAGCACATCCTATCACCCATAAAAGTAAAAACTGCAACTTTTCTCATTCTTTCCTCCTTATTTAACAAACAGTATTTTATTATCAAAACATGAGTATATAGATACTATAATTCAAAGAAAAAGATTTTAAAAGTATTTTCGTTATTTATATCCTAAGAAATAAAAAATCTAATTATTTATCTTATCCTTCTCTTTTATTGATTGTTAAAATATTTCTATCCACATAATTTTACATACATTAGCAAAGTATACTTATGCTGCCTCTTTTTAACAAGGATACTTTAAATAGAAATAAAAAAAGACCCTATAATTAAGGTCTTTTGATGGTGGGCCTGGGGGGACTCGAACCTCCGACCTCACGCTTATCAGGCGTGCGCTCTAACCAGCTGAGCTACAGGCCCCTGTTGGCAGGGAGTAGAGGATTTGAACCCCTGACATCTGGTTTTGGAGACCAGCGTTCTACCACTGAACTAACCCCCTATAATCTTGGTGCCCAGAGCCGGAATCGAACCAGCGACACGAGGATTTTCAGTCCTCT
>JAAZME010000199.1 GCA_012798975.1 Gallicola sp. | reverse complement strand
TATCGATGTGCTTCGAAAGGCATACCAAGGGGAGGTAAAATTACTATATATCTCTCCAGAACGTTTGGAAGTGGAGGGTTTTATAGAAAAGCTTTCAAAACAGAAGATTTCTTTCGTTGCAGTAGACGAGGCCCACTGTATTAGCCAGTGGGGCCATGATTTTAGACCCAGCTATCGCAACATCTATCATTTGATAGAAGAAATCCATCCCCGGCCTGTAGTAGGCGCTTTTACTGCAACGGCGACGATTCGGGTAAAAGAGGATATTATAGAGCAGCTGTCTTTAGAAAACCCTTTTATAAAAGTAACAGGTTTTGATCGGGATAATCTTTATCCTGTAGTAGAGCGCAATGTTGATAAAAACAAGTATCTGTTGGAAGAGCTGGATAAAAGAGAGTCGGCGATTATTTACTGTGCTACACGAAAAATTGTGGAGGAAGTCTATACTTTCTTAAAACGCAAGGGATTTCCAGTCTCGAAATATCATGGAGGCCTTTCAAAAGAAGAAAGAGAAGATATGCAGAATCTATTTATATATGATAAGCTTCCGGTGATGGTGGCGACTTTAGCCTTCGGCATGGGGATCGACAAGCCGGATGTGCGCAAGGTCATTCACTATAATCTTCCAAAATCGATGGAAAACTATTATCAGGAAGTAGGACGCGGGGGAAGAGACGGAGAAAAATTCAAAGGCATTCTTCTTTTCGCCCCGGGAGATATTCGGATTCAGAAGTTTCTATTAGATCAAAACGACAGTGACGAAGAAGAATATGAAAAGCTGGATCAGATGGTTGCCTATGCAAATACAAACGGCTGCTTGAGAAATTATATACTAGAATATTTCAATGAAAAGCCGGATGGAAAATGCGGATTTTGCCAAAACTGCGACAGCTCTTTTATAGAAGAGGATATAACAGTAGAGTCCAAAAAGATTCTTTCTTGTATCTATCGATCCGGTCAGCGTTTCGGCGCTTCTTTAATAGCAGATGTGTTAAAAGGAAGCCGGAATAAAAGAATTCGGGAACTTCAGCTTGATGAAATATCAACTCATGGGCTTATGAAAGAGTACGATAAAAAAAGAATCGTTCAGATGATTGATGAACTCGTCCAAAGGGAAATCGTCACAAAAGAACAAGGAAAATTTCCGATCCTTCATTTAAATGAAAAAAGCAGCGAAGTATTAAAAGACAAGACTCCTGTTATAATGCGTTTTCGAAAGGAAGAAGAAAAAGTCTACTCGGCGAAGGCAGAAAAAACATCTGCGAGGGTCTTTGATTTAACACCAGAGAAGGAAAAACTTTTCGAAGTATTCAGAGCTTGGAGAAAGGTGAAAGCCTCAGAGGAGCAGGTACCTCCTTATGTAATCGCATCGGATGCGACACTCAGGTCATTGGTAGAGGTTTTGCCGAAGACTTCTGAAGAGCTTTTAGAAGTCCACGGAATCGGCGAAAGAAAAAGAGACAGTATCGGAGAAGAGGTATTGAGAATTTTAGGAATTTGGGAAGGGGAAAATACAGAGAAAGAAGTAGAAATTATAAATTCTTCTGCGAACAAAGACGAACCCAGCTATCTTGTAACCTTTCAGCTATACCAGTCAGGTTTAGATATAGAAGAAATTCAAAGAATCCGCTCTCTAAAGAAAACGACTGTCTGCGGACATTTGATTCAGGCTCTTAAAGAAGGATACAGTGTGAATATAGAGGATTTTGTTTCTCCTGAAAAAATGGAGCAGATTCAAAGCGTTCAGCAAGAATTAGACACCTATCGTTTAAAACCCATAAAGGAAGCTCTGCCGGAGGAGATCGACTACGATGAAATCCGTTTTGTGATGGCTTGGATAAATAGAGAAAACAGTTCCGAATAAAGGAACTGTTTTTTATTTGACAATTTATCCTTCTTTCGTTAAAATCAAATCGTTATATAAATAAAAATACAGTGAATGAGAAAACGGAAAAGAGAGAAGTGCTCTTGTAAGGAAAACCTTTTCGAGATGAAATGGATTGCAACTAGAAAAAACAAAGGAAGGTTCAAGAGAATGCCGCTGATTATGGAACATAGAAGGATCTGCCAAGTATTAGAAGAAATAAAGGGCTATAGAGAAGAGAGGATTCAGGTAGAAGATTTAAAGGAAAGCATCCTGCAGGAAGATTTATACGCCTCGTTTGGGCTGCCGTTAAAAGAAGCTTCAAGTTTAGATAAGAAAAGGGAAAAAGGATCTATTATTCCGCTTAGCATAAGAAAAGATGCTAAAAGAAAGAGAAATGAAGCAGGCAGCTGCCATGCAGAAATAATCGATATAAAAAAAGAGAAAGAGAAACTCCTTCCAAAAGGACAATTGTTTGAGAAAGGAGATCTTCTTTTTCCAAAAGGAACAGTTCTGACAGAAGAAGAAATTCCTCTTTTAAAAATTGCAGAAATAAAAAATGTGAAGGAGTTAAAGAAAAAAAGAATAATAATGATCTCCACTTCGACAGAAAATATAGGAATCTATAAAGGTCTTTTAGAATCGTTTCCCGTACAATGCAAAATATGTCATGAAAAATTTAGTATAGATCTTTTAGAAGAGGAAAGACAAAACACGGATCTTTTCATCGCAGACGATATCAAAAGCTGTCAAGGAAAAGTATATTCCCTGTATGAGAATCAAAGAGAAGAAGTTATGGGTCTTTGTATGTACAAAGGAAAGGGAGTCTTTCACTTGCCTCATACACCGGATGGTTTTTTATCTTCCCTTGTATGGATAGTAGAGCAGCTTTTTTCAGAAGGGAGGAAGGCTCGAAAACTTCAGAAGGTTCTGTTAGGGGAAGATATGAAAGCTTCTTTATACAAAAAACAACATAGCCTGATGTACATAAAATGCGAACAAGGTCATTTTGTTGCTTATCCTTTAAAGGGAGAAAACTTGAAAGACAAGAAGCTTTTAAAAAAGAAAAAAGCTGTTTTTTCCATGGAAAATCGAAGAGAAGTTTTTCAAAGAGGAGAATGGATAGAGGTGATATGGATTTAGGGGTTTTATATTTTTCGATGAGTTATAATATAGTTAAAATTAACAGAACCTAGAAAAGAGGAATTATGAAAGAATTAGATAAAATTACAGCGTTGCGAAAAAAACTCCACAGCCATCCAGAGCCCTCAAACCATGAAAGAAAAAGTCGTGAAATATTAAAGAAGTTTATTGTAGAAAACTCCTCGATAGAACTTGTGGATAAAGGAGACTGGTTCTAATGTGTTCATAGAGAAGAAGGGGCCTCTGAAACGATTCTCATTCGTGCCGACCATGATGCCATATTGAATTCCAAGGGAGAACTTTTCCATGGATGCGGTCATGACGGACACTCTGCAATTCTTGCAGGAACGATAGTTGAAATAGAAGGAAAAAAATTCGGGAAAAATATTATATTTTTATTTCAGCCTGCAGAAGAAAACGGAACCGGGGCAAAGCTATGTACGCCTATATTTAAAGAAGAGAAAATCGACAAAGTTTTTGGACTTCACAATATGGCCGGCTTTAAAAAAGGAACGATTTATTACAAGCCGGGAGTATCTCAATTTGCTTCCCAAGGGCTGAGCATTGATTTTCAAGGCAGGCAGTCCCATGCATCAGAACCTGAGAAAGGGAAGAATCCCGTTTTTGCAATGGCAGAACTTGTAAGCTTTCTAGAGCCTTTCAACGAGTTGAAAAAGGTGGAATATAAGGGCAGAAGGACTCAAAATCCTGTTCTTTGTACTATAGTAGAAATCGCCTGCGGAGGCAAAAACTTCGGTATTAATCCAGGCAAAGGTGTTTTATCTTTGACTATACGCAGCGAATCCGGCAAAGATTTACAAACCTTTAAAGATAAGATCATTGCGAAAGCACAAGAACTTGGAGAAGGACTTTCTATAAAATATGAGGAATTTGATGTATTTGGAGAAACTTGCTGCGATCCTCATCTTACAGAAGAGTCGGTAAAAAATCTTCAAAAAGCCGGTTTTAAAACAGAACTTATGGAAGAAGCTTTCCGAGGAAGCGAAGATTTTGGTGTATATGGAGATTTTGCTCCTGCAGTTTTCTTTTATCTAGGGATCGGGGAAGACTACCCTCCTCTTCACAGCGATGAGTATGAATTCCCAGACGAGACAATAGAAACAGGAATTGGATTATGGATGGCTTTAATAGAAGCTTAAAAGATCCGTGAGGGTCTTTTTTATTTATAAAATAGATTATATAATGATACGAAATAGTTATAATTTACTCTTATCATTGATTCCCCAAGATTTTTTTCATACAATAGAAGTTATGCAATACAATATCCTTTGGATAGAAAGCGTTTTAGTTAACTGAATATAACGGTAACGTATAATATAACGTGAAGTATTGTCTTTATAATAACAATTTAATGAGGGAGGGAGTTTAATGAAGCGGAAAATCGTGGATAAAAACCTGGCACGTGTGTTGGGGTTTTTGGCCTTTATTGCAACAGGCGGAGGATTATTAGTATCTACAGCAATAAAGAATTCAAATTTTCACAAAACGGAAATCGTTTTAATTTATGGAGGGTTATTTGCTATAAGTTTAATCGATCATTTAATTCAGCTGATAGAAGGAGATGAAAAGGATGAAGATCACTAAAAAACATATATATATTCTTTTGTGCGCCTTTGCTGGTGTAACCATTACTTGGTACATCAATCATAAGATGGGCTATGGTGCGATTATAGCCAATGGTCTGGTGGGAGTAGTAGCGGCGGTATTTCTGCCCAATGATTTGGCAGGGATTA
>JAAZME010000323.1 GCA_012798975.1 Gallicola sp. | reverse complement strand
TTTTACCTGTACCATCATCAAACTCTGCAGATATTCTATCAGTTCTTCAAAAGTAGACTCTATCCCTTTTCCTTCAGCTGCAAACTCGAAGCTGTTTAAGGTCCCGTTATAATCTTTTGCAGAAAGACGTTCTAATATTTTAATTAAATCATCTTGTTCTGCAATTCCAAGTACATTTTCCACATCCCTTAGATCATATTCCTCTTTCGATATGGAAAGAACTTGATCGAGACTTGATAAAGCATCTCTCATAGAACCGTCCGCTTTCAAAGCGATTAGATCCGCCGCATCGTCCTTCATTTTAATAGAAAGGTCCTTTAGTATCTTTTGAATATTGCTTTTCATATCTGTGATTTCAATTCTTCTGAATTCATAACGCTGGCATCTGGATAATATTGTAGCCGGAATCTTTTCGAGTTCCGTAGTCGCTAGTATAAAGACTAGATGCTTCGGAGGTTCTTCCATAATCTTTAACAAAGCATTAAAGCCTTCGTTTGTAATCATATGGGCCTCGTCTATGATATAAACTCTATATTTTAAATTTGCCGGCGGATAGACTACCACATCTCTCAACTGTCTGATATCATCGATTCTACGATTCGAAGCAGCATCCATCTCCACAATATCCATGGTTTCTTCGTTTAAACTCATTTTACAGTTTGCACATTCGTTGCAGGGGCTGCCTTCTTTCAAATTCAAACAGTTTATGGCTCGGGCAAATATTTTCGCACAGCTTGTCTTCCCTGTTCCCCTCGTACCGGAAAATAGATAAGCATGTGCAATATTGCCGGATTGAACTTGGCTCTTTAATATTTCCGTGATATGAGACTGTCCATAAACATCATCAAATGTTTGCGGCCTGTATTCTCTGTATATTGCCTTCTTTGCCATAAAATCCTCCTCTAAGCGTGCTTATAATATTATATCATAAGAGAGATTTTCTTAAAGTATTTCAATCTAGGATAAGATTTCCCTTTATGTTAAGATATAATCAAACTAGAAAATACAGAGGTGACTTATGAATAAGAATGATATACTGCGCAATATCCCATCCGTAGATGAAGCCTTATCCTTTCCCGGCATTAAAGAGTTATCCGACAAAATATATCGTCCCATTATCCTAGAGGGAATACGAGAGGAAATCAAAGAATACCGCCAGATGATATTAAGCCTTTCCGAAGAAGATGCAGGCAATTTTTCTCGAGAAAAAAACGACTGGGAAGAAGCTTTTATAAAAAAAATCAAAATCCGCCAAGAACCTTCCTTGAAAAAAATTATCAACGGAACCGGCGTTATCATCCACACGAATCTAGGCCGGTCTCTTTTGAACGAAACAGTCTTAAAAGACTTCGTCTCCCAAGCAGGATCCTACAATAATTTGGAATATAATATCGAAAAGGGGCAAAGAGGCTCCCGCTACGACCATGTGATATCAACTATTGTAGAATTAACCGGTGCAGAAGATGCTCTGTTGGTAAACAACAATGCAGCTGCGGTTCTTCTCATTCTTTCAGCTTTTTCTTCCGGTGGAAATGCTATTGTTTCCAGAGGAGAATTGGTAGAAATCGGGGGATCCTTCAGAATCCCTGAAATTATGAAATTATCCGGAACCGACTTGGTCGAGGTAGGATCTACAAACAAAACCCATCTCTCCGATTATGAAGATGCTATCAATGAAGAAACAAAACTTCTTATGAAGGTTCATCAAAGCAATTTTAAAATGATGGGTTTTACAGAAGCTGTAGATAATCTCGATTTGAAAAAACTAGCTGATAGATATGATCTTCCTCTTTATGAAGATCTTGGAAGCGGCGTGTTTATAAATTTAGATAAATATGGATTAAGCCATGAGCCTACTGTCCATGAGTCTGTAAAAAAAGACGTTGATATCATTTCTTTCAGCGGCGATAAATTATTAGGCGGACCTCAGGCAGGAATTATCGTGGGCAAGAAAAAATATATCGAAAAAATGAAAAAACATCAGCTGCTAAGAGCTCTTCGTGTAGATAAGATGACCATTTTCTTATTAGAAGAAACATTAAAACTTTATTTAGACGAAAAAATCGCGATAAAAAAAATCCCTACCCTTCAGATGATGACCGCAACAAAAGACGAGCTTATCGAAAAAGCCTCTGCTTTTATGGAATCAAATAAAAACGATCAGATTAAAATCCAATTAAAAAATGGCTTTTCTCAAGTAGGAGGCGGATCTATGCCTACGGAAGAAATTCCGACAGTATTAATGTCGATTTCGATAGGAGATATGACAGCTCATGCCCTTGAAGAAAAGTTAAGACTTTGTTCGGATCCTATTATCGGAAGAATTCAGGATAATGAATATCTATTGGATCCAAGAACTCTTCAAGACAGAGATTATCCCGTTATTGCAAAACAATTACAACATATAGCGCAGGTGAAAGAATGAAACATATTATTGTAGGTACAGCAGGTCATGTCGATCATGGCAAATCAACTTTAATCAAAGCCTTAACAGGCAGAGAAACAGACAATCTGGCTGAAGAAAAAGAAAGAGGCATTTCCATCAATTTAGGTTTTACTTATTTTGACCTGCCTTCTAAAACAAGAGTCGGAATCGTAGATGTTCCAGGCCATGAAAGATTTATCAAGAATATGCTTTCTGGCGCTTCGGGGCTTGATATCGTCTTATTGATTATCGCAGCCGACGAAGGTGTTATGCCCCAAACCATTGAACATGTAGATATCTTATCTTTCCTCAATATTCCAAAGGGAATCGTAGTCTTAACGAAGTGCGACGATGTCGATGAAGAAATTCTTGAACTGGTAAAGGAAGATGTAAAAGACCATCTAAAAAACACCTTCCTTGAAAACGCGCCCATTGTAGAAGTCGACTCCATTACCCGAAGAGGATTAGACCTTCTGGTAGAAACTCTGGACAAAATGGAGGAGGAAGTTCCAGAGAAAAATAATGAAGCTCCTTCTCGAATGAATATCGATCGTGTCTTTACTCTTAAAGGAATCGGCACTGTTGTAACAGGAACTTTAACAGAAGGTACTTTAAACAAAGAAGATGAATACTATCTTTATCCCCAAGAACATCCTATAAAAATTCGTTCGATCCAAGTCCACGGGGAAGATAAAAACAAAGCCTATGCAGGACAGCGTGTCGCTTTCAATATCCCCGGCATTCCTGTCAGCGAGTTAAAACGAGGCGATATTATAGCTGCTAAGAACTCCTTAGAAAAAACGCGGATGATTGACGTAAAGATCTCTCTTACAGACCACAGCCCGAATAAAGTAAAACATTGGGATC
>JAAZME010000001.1 GCA_012798975.1 Gallicola sp. | reverse complement strand
GACGTATACGCGATGATGCGGTCATGTTCACAGCTGTTGGAATAAACAATTTTCTTAAACCCGATTTCCCGAAAAAGAGGCTCTAATCTTTTACCTAAACCTTTTGAAGTTTCATTTTCCACAAAGATCATAGATGCTTTATCATACAGCTCAGGCAAAGAGCGGTCATAGCCGCCTCGTTCTCTGCCCGCCATAGGATGGCCTCCCAGATATGAAAACTGATATTCTTTTGCAAGAGGAAGAATTTCCTCCTCCAGCACTCTTTTTACTCCGCAGAGATCTAAGAGGGTTCCTCGTATATTTTCCTTGTTTTTTTTCACAAAATCAACAGCTGCCCCAGGTCGTACTGCTAAAAGAATCAGCTCGCAGCTCTTTATATTTTCCTGATTTAACTCTTCCTGTATTATCCCTTCTGCTAATGCAGCTTCCATCGTGCTTTCATTTGTATCAAATCCTAAAACTGTATGAGAAGAAATCCGATGAAGCGCCTTGGCAAAACTTCCTCCGATCAGCCCCAGTCCTAAAATACCGACTTTCATTTATGAAAGCTCTGCCAGTGCATCGTGAAGCTTGAAAATTTTCTTAGCCACATTATCGAAAGTCTCTGGTTTCAAGGACTGAGGACCATCGCATAAAGCATGTTCCGGATCGTTATGCACTTCGATGATCATACCATGAGCTCCTGCTGCTGTTGCTGCTAACGATAAAGGCTCTACCATTCTGCTCATTCCTGCTGCATGGCTTGGATCGATAATAACAGGAAGATGTGTTTCTTCTTTTAAAATCGGAACCGCTGAGATATCAAGGGTATTTCGAGTCATTCTTTCGAAGGTACGGATTCCTCTTTCGCAAAGAATGACGTTTCGGTTGCCGCCAGCCATAATATATTCAGCACTCATAATAAGCTCTTGGTACGTAGCAGAAAGTCCTCGTTTTAAAAGAATCGGCTTGTCGATTTTTCCAAGTCGTTTTAAAAGTTCGAAGTTCTGCATATTTCTCGCTCCAACTTGAATAATATCTACATCATCGCATAATTCCAATTGTGAAGACTCCATAATCTCTGTAACGATAGGAAGACCTGTCTCTTTTTTTGCGGCTAGCAGAAGCTCGATTCCTTCGGCTCCCATTCCTTGGAATGCGTATGGCGATGTTCTCGGTTTGAATGCTCCCCCTCTTAGGATCGTAGCTCCTGATTTCTTAACAGCTTTCGCCACTTCGATAATCTGCTCTTTTGATTCTACAGAACACGGACCGGCAATGACTGTAAAGTTGTTTCCTCCGATTTTTGTTCCATTTTCTAAAGTAATCACTGTATCCTCCGGATGAAATCTTCTGTTTGCTTCTTTGTACGGCTCTTGAATTCTCTTCACCGCTTCAACAATCTCTAAAGCATTGATCAAACTTGCATCAATCTTCGTTGTGTCTCCTACAAGTCCCAAGATCGTAATATTTTCTCCTACAGTAGGTCTAACTTCCACCCCTTGGTTTGTCAACCATTCTTTTAATCGAGCTACCTGTTCTTTGTCTGGGTTTTGTTTTAATTTGATAATCATAATTGTATCCTCCTAGTTGATTTTAAATAAATAAAGCTCCCAAAACGGCTGTTTTGGGAGCTTCTAATAGACTTAATTTTTCTGTAATTATATACGAATCTCAGAATAATTTAAATGTCTATGCATGCAACCCAAAAAAGCTTTACCATAAAAATAAGTAAAGTAAAAGCTAAAATAAAATTGTGCAAAAGACATTAGGTTTTTCATAACAATTTCTCCTTGTTTTCTAAGATGAATTAATAATAACATAATTTCTATCTCCTGCCTAGGAAATACTTTAACACTTAAAAGCATAAAATGAATTGGTTATTTATTATCAATTTGGAAAGTCTATTTTCCAATGTTTTAAAAGCTTTTTAGACTTGTTACATTTTTTTAATAATTAAGAAACCGGCTCTTCTCGATTTAAAATAATCTGATTCCATCTCCAATTTCTTGTCTCTCCATCCGGATATGTATCTTCAAAATGATCTACTCGTTTATTAATCACAGAGTACTGATCTCTGTAATACAGAGGGATTACCGGCGTTTCGACCGTCATAATCTGATGAAATTCTCCATAATTGGCATTTCTCTTGTCGAAATCGAAGCTTTCCCGGCTGCTGATTCTGTTTAAATTCTCTTCCAGTTCCTCTGTGGAAAATCTGGGATAATTATATTCTGAATTTTTTCCGTAATAAAGTGAAGGATTCGGATTTTGTGTCAGTCCCCAAGTAGCTTGATACACATCTATCGCTGGATCATCGTCTTTTAAACGATTGTATAAATCCTGAAATTCTAAAGGCTTCCCATCTGTCAGGATTACATTTAAACCGATCTCTTTCCAAGCTCCGATATAGTAGGCTGCTAATTCTTCAGAAAGATATCCATCCTCTGCCAGTGCAAAGGATATACTCAAAGGATTCCCCTCTGGATCTTCTCTATAGCCGTCTGCATCTATATCTTTATACCCTGCATCCTCTAGAAGCTGCTTTCCATTTTCTGGATTATAGGGGAATCCTGGAGGATTTTTAGGAGAAAGATTTTCATACATGGGAAGAATCAGTGAATTCCCCGGAGATCTTAAATCTCTAAAAAATTCTGCAGCTACTTTTTCCCGGTCGATGGCATAAGCCATAGCTGTTCTAAGATTTCCATTAGCCATCTTGCTGTTCGAATCTGTCTGAACCTCTATTTCTTCTTCTCCTGTTAATTTTCCTAGTTTAAAACCTAAATACGTATAAGTAAGATCTTGTTTTTTCAGTATGGAATAGTTTGTATACTTTGAAACTTGAGAGTATAAAGTAGGATCAAGTCCTTCTATATAATCAAACCTCCCCTGATCTAACGCCGCTAAGGTTTCAATGGGTTTCATCCACTCAAACTCTACCCCTTCTAAAGAAGGTTTCCCTGCCCAAAAATGCTCATTCGCTTTAAAAACAATCTTTTCTTGTGGAATAATCTGGGATATAGAAAAAGGACCTGCTGATAGAGGACTGACACGCACAACTTCTGAATTCGGAAGTTCTGTTATGGATACCCCCTCCATCTGCTTAGAAGGAACAGGTTCCGTTAAGACCCCTTCCCCCCACAATATATCGGGAGAAAACTCCTTGTAGCTTATAATAATCGTATTCTCGTCTGGTGTACGGACACCGGATATCCTTTGCGCTTCTCCTGCATGATACTCTTCCATTCCTCTAATATTTTTCATTGCATCGTCGTATCTAAGACCTGTATAGTCGGGATGTCCTATAATTTCATAAGCATAGGCAAAATCTTTTGACGTAACCTTCGATCCATCGGACCATTTAAATTTATCGCTTAAAATCTCCATCTTCAATGTTCCATTTTCCGTATTCGGTTCAAAGGACAGTACTTCAGAAGATTTATACTCTAGATCTTCTCCCCTTTCCAAAGAACCGTACATTGTATCCTCCATGATTTTCCAATCCATAGGGTTTTCATAATACAAGTAGGAAAAAACACCGTCGAAAGAAGTCTCGCCGCTTAAGCCGACTTTAAAAACCCCTCCAGGAACGGGTTCCCCGGAATGGCTGACGACTCCTTTCTTTCCTTCTTCCACTATTTCAGCTGTTTCTTGGTTTTCTCTGCCGCAAGCTGCTGCAAAAAGAAGGATTACTGCTGTACACATCAGAAATATTTTCTTCATCTCATTCCCCTATAAAAAGAGTCTCCTCCTCAAAACAAGGGGAAACTCTTATATGCCTAAAAAATATCTGTAGAAGAATCAATCTTGTTGATTTCCACTTTCTCAATCATTTCTTCAATCTCTGGTCTTTTCGCCATATCCCGTGTAAATGCGGTAGCCGCTCCGCAGGCTATAGCTACCCGATAAGCTTCTACAGGATCCGACAATCTAATATAGGTCGCAATAAAACCGGCGATCATCGCTTCCCGAACCCCTTCCGAATTCACATACTCTCCCGTAATCCGAAGACCGTGGTACGCTTTATCCTTCGTGAAGAGAATGGACCCTCTGCCCTCTACCGGCGAAATCAAATAATCTACCCCTTGATCAAGGATGATCTTTGCGTATTTATGAAGGTCAGAAGGATTTTTGATTTCTACTCCAAGCATTTTTTCTATCATATCGTGGTCTGCGACGATGAGCATCGGCCCTTTATCTAAAAGTTTTACCATCTCCTGAGGATATACATCCATAATAAATCGGGCTTTGTTTGCATTGCAGATAGAAATTACCCTGTCGTAAACTTCCTCTGTAATCGTCGGCGGAAGGGATCCTGACATAATCACAGTATCCCCTTCCTCTACACGGCTCATATAATATAAAAACTCCTGATACTCCATAACAGAAACATTCGGACCCTTTGCATTGATCACTGTTTCTTCTTGTTTTAAGAGCTTTACATTTATTCTAGAATCATCATCTACGTGAATAAAGCCCCTTTGTATATCTTCCCGTTCTAGCCAGTCTTCGATAAATTGACCTGTATAACCGCCGATAAATCCTGTCGCAACAGAAGGCATCCCCAGCTGTCTTAATACTCTGGAAATATTAATCCCTTTTCCTCCCGGAACTTTATAGTCGTTCGACATACGGTTCAATTCTCCAATAACCAGCTCTTCTAAATCCACAAAAAAATCCATTGAGGGATTCAGGGTTACTGTATAAATCATATACTCCTCCTTAGCCGATTATATGCGGTGCCAATCCCACAATCAGCATTCTAAATATTGTACTGCCTACTAAAAACATCAGTATTGCCGTAATTAATCCTCCCCCGGCTGCAAGACCTAAAACCGCCGGATAATCTTTTTTATCAAATCTATTCCAGTGCAGAGACAATAATCCAAATAATGCAGCTGCTGCCAATACGATAAACAAGATTGGATGAGCTCCTAAAGGTTTCGCCAATAAAATAGAATCTATCACCACTAGATAGTTTCCGATTAAATAGATCACGAAACGAATCACCGCCATTAACATAGAGAGAATTAAAGAATATTTAAAAATCT
>JAAZME010000120.1 GCA_012798975.1 Gallicola sp. | reverse complement strand
TGTAACTGTTGATATTGAAAAATATTTCATAAGGGGTATTATTTTATAGTATAGAGAAGAGAGGCTGTTATGAAAAAATATTATAAAGGAATATCCATTTTAGAAATAGAACCAAAAAGAAGCGATATAGAAATAATCGATATAAGAAGACCATTGGAAATAAAAATATTTAGTCTAGAAGGAATACGGGCGATTCCCATGGGAGAGCTTCTTAGTTCGCCGGGAAAATATTTAAAGAAAGATACAACCTATTATCTTCTATGCAGAACGGGACGAAGAACAACAATGATGACCGTTTACTTAAGGAAAATGGGGTATGATGCAGTAAACTTGGAAGGCGGTATTAAGGCGTTGTATCCGGAAGCAGACCTTTAAGAATCTTGGATTATAATCCAAGATTCTTTATTTTTGCGATAATATATCGATGTGTTATACTTATACATAAATAACGTAAAGGAGGATATTATGTCTGAGAAAGCTGTAAAGAAAAAAAGAAGAGTAAAAGTACCGCGCTATGTGGCGACAGTTTATTGCAATGGGGGAAAGAATGCAAAGAAAAAATACGAGTATGAAGAGGAAGTTTTAAACTGCCAGCAGGCTCTAGAAATCGATCCAGAAGGAAATTTAGAATGCAGTTACGGATGTTTGGGATTTGAATCTTGTATTCAGGCCTGCAAATTTGATGCAATACATAAAAACGAAAATGGAGTACCCGAAGTAGACGAGGAAAAATGCATCCACTGCAAGCTCTGTATCAAAGCTTGTCCTAGAGATTTAATCAAAACACGAATGGCCGATCAAACAATGATGCCTCTTTGTTCGAATCAAGATAAAGGAGCTCTTGCCAGAAAAGAATGCGATGTAAGCTGCATTGCCTGCAGAATGTGCGAAAAAAACTGCCCGGCTGATGCGATTCATGTTATTGATAATTACGCAGTTATCGACGATGATGCATGTTTAGTATGCGGAAAATGCGTTACCGTCTGCCCAAGAAAACTGATTAAAGACGAAAATGGAATTATATATGCATAAGGAAAATCCCGCTGAAATAAGAGCGGGATTTTTTGCGCAAAAAAAGCCCTCATCAAAAGATGAGAGCTTGTTAAAAAACTAATCTAAAATAGTAACTTGTACTGGACGTCTTCCCCAGTTATATGCTTCGCTGTTTGAATTCATATAAAGATCTATGATATTTCCTTTCACAGCACCGCCTGTATCTTCAGCAGTGGCATATCCGTATCCTTCGATATAAAGTCTAGTTCCTAGCGGAATAAAATTAGGATCTACAGCAACGGCGCCAACTCTTGCACGTGTACCAGAAGCAGTCAACCCTCCTGGTTCGTTGTAAGCAGTTGCTTCCATTGTAATCGTTCTTCCGGATTTAGAAGAAGATTGAGATTTTTTAGCAGTTTCTTTTTTATAAGAGTTGTTCTTTCTATAGTTGTTGTTAGAATTTTTCTTATAAGATTTTTTACTATTTGAATAATCTGCTCTTCCATTAGAAGAACCGCCAGTTAAAAAATACTTTGAAACATATCCTGTCTGACCTTTATAGCTGATTTGAACCCATTCATTTACAACAGGTCCGGATACAACAGCGCCTTCTTCTACAGCGCCGATAGAACGATTCTCGACTCCTGGACCAGTACGTACATTTAATCCCATAGTAGCTTTTCCAGAATAAGATGCAGCACTCGCCT
>JAAZME010000063.1 GCA_012798975.1 Gallicola sp. | reverse complement strand
TTCAGGGTCATAACCTTTACAGGTATATCTGTTCTCGAAAATATCCATCAAATAATCGTTCTTAGAATTCATACAGCACTCCTTTCTTTTTCTATCCCATACATACCCGATTTTATTCATGATTAAAACTATTCTTTCTATAAGTTATGCAATATCTTTTATCTTGCTTTCATAGTATTTCCTCCATACAATTAAATTGTCTTTATATATCCTTAAATTTAGCGAACATGGAGGTGTTTACATTGAAAAAAGAAAATATGAAGATTTTTATTGGAGGGGCGATTATCGGTATTCTAGGCGCTCTTTTAGTAAAGTTTGGCAATCCGGGCAATATGGGTTTTTGTATCGCCTGTTTCTGGCGTGATATCTCAGGAGCATTAGGATTCCATCGTGCAGAAGTGGTGCAGTACATACGCCCTGAGATTATCGGTTTAATCTTTGGAGCTTTTATATCCTCATTGGCTTTTGGAGATTTTAGATCTAGAGGCGGCTCTTCTCCCATACTGCGTTTTTTAATGGGTGTGTTTATGATGATCGGGGCACTGATCTTCTTAGGATGTCCTCTTCGCATGATTTTAAGACTTGCAAATGGGGATTTAAACGCATTGGTGGGTCTTATCGGTTTTATAGGAGGAATTTTTGTTGGAATCCAATTCCTTAAAAAAGGCTATTCTTTAGGAAGAGCCTCTAAAAGATCTAAGACGGAAGCACTGGTTGTTATTGTATTTGGTGCGTTACTGCTTTTATTCTTAGTGATTCGTCCAGCCTTTGTCTTCTTCTCAACAGAAGGTCCGGGTTCCTCTCATGCGCCTATGATTCTTTCTATCGCAGCAGGTTTAATCGTAGGATTTATTCTTCAAAGAACGCGAATTTGTTCCGGAGCGGCTTTTAGAGATCTTATCTTGATTAAGGATCCCCATTATTTCTACGGCATCCTTGGGATCTTCTTGGCAGCTCTTGTTACCAATCTCATAGCGAATCCTGCCGGGTTTAATCTTGGTTTTGAAGGACAGCCTATCGCTCACAACAACCATGTATTCAATTTCCTTGGAATGTTTATTGTTGGTCTTACTGCGGTACTTTTAGGTGGATGTCCGATTCGCCAAACTATCCTTGCTGCAGAAGGAGATACGGATGCAGGTCTTACAGTCTTTGGCTTAATTGTAGGGGCTGCCGTTTCCCACAACTTTAAACTGGCAGCCAGCGGAGAAGGTGTTCCTGCAAACGGACAAATCGCAACGATCATTATTATTGTTCTGCTGCTTATTATCGCCTTCGCAATGACAAAATTTGCCGCAGAGGAAAGGAGAAATCGATGATAAAAATAGATGCTAGAGGTTTGTCTTGCCCTGAGCCTGTATTACGAGCCATGGAGCAGATTGAAAAAGGAGAAAGTGAAATCGAAGTTTCCGTAGATACAAACATTTCTATGGAAAATGTGAAGAGAAATTTCGAAAAGAACGGATACTCTGTAACCACAAAGGAAGAAGAAGATTTCTTTATCGTAACAGGAAAAAAATAATGGAAGTTTATCTGTTTACCTTTGAAACGATTTCGATGGTGCTGCTTTTCGAGAAAACATTGCAACGCGAAAAGATCAAAACAAAGCTTATGCCGGTTCCCAGACAATTCAGCTCTTCTTGCGGGAACTGTGCTATCATTGAAAAAGAAGATCTCGAAAAAGTTAAAGAACTTTGTAAAAAGAATCATATCTATTACGATGAGATCCATGTATACAAACAATAATAAAAAGACGAAGGAGAAAATCCTTCGTCTTTTTATTATTTATTCTTCCAGTTCTGCAATGGATAGTGCACGAAGCTGATGTGTTTTCTTATACTGATGGCTTTTCATCCGTACTAGAATATCATCCAACGCTTTTACGGTATCCACTATATACTCCCCTTTGTTGAGCATCATACAGTCGGCTCGGCCGCCCATGGCAGCATCGGTTATTTCAGCCCGTGTGGGGATTCCAGTTTTTGCCATATTTCTAAGTATTTCTGTAGCCCATACCACAGGGATATGTGCCGCTTCGCAGATCCACAGGATTTCCTCTTGAAGTTCGGAAAGTCTTAGATATCCTGCTTCTACTGCCAAGTCTCCCCTTGCGATCATAACACAGAAGAGGTTTCGGCTTGCTCCTTTTACAATGATTTCTGGAAGATTATTCACACCGTCTACAGTTTCGATTTTCGCCATAATCACTTTTCCCCGTGCTTCCTCTTCCCCTAAAACACGGACCATTTCTTTGTGAAAAACATCGATATCCTCAGGCGTTCGAACAAAAGACAGTCCTATAATATCGGCATTTTTCAACACAAATTCCAGATCCTCCAGATCTTTCTCTGTAAGAATAGGAAGGCTCTGGTTCGTCTTTGGAAAGTTAAGACCTTTTTCCGCACGGATCTTCCCCTTTTTGCCGCTCATCAGTTTAACAACTTCTAAAACGACTCCTTCTTCCTTGACTTCCGCCACTTTTGTTTCAATCATGCCGTCATCGATAAGAACAGGGTCTTCTGTCTTTAAAAGATCTAATATTTCAACAGTACCGCAGCGAAGGACAATATCATAATCGTAGTAGCTTTTCAGCTCTTTTTTTCCTGTTAAAAATAGTTTTTCTCCAACCTGAACGGAGGGTTTCATTTTTGTAGTATATATCGCATCGATTCTCGTCTTCGGTCCAGCAATATCCATACTGATTTTGCATTCTTTGCCTAATTCTTTTTCTGCCTTTCGGATATTTTTAATCATCTTGCTCCAGAATTTCTGATTATCATGGGAGCAGTTGATACGGGCGGTATTCATGCCGGCAGCTATCAGATCCCGAACAAGGGAATACTTTTCTGCTGCTTCTGTAGGAAGAGTCACCATAATACTGGAATACCGGTTGGAAGGTTTCGATCCGAAGATTTTAATATTTTTTTCCTGGAGAAGAATATCTCCGTCTAAATAGCTGTCGGTATTCAAATTCTTGATCTCTTCCGGATAGTCCTTGTTTAAAAGAATAGCCAATGTTTTAATAACAGCGTCGATATTATAGATCGTGCGGGATTCCAGTCTTCCTAAAGAAGAAAGCCCGTAAGGAACCAGAGCTTCTTGAAGGGAGCGGATGTCTCTTCTTCTTAAAGCCAGATAATAAGCGAAGTTCAGTGCGCTTTCTTTATAATCTTCTCTTTCGATCTCTTTTTCCCATTCCTTATATGTTTCAAGCCCTTCTTGATAGACCTCTTCTCTTAAGCGGATAAGTTTCTCTAAAAGCTGATAATTCCTATACATATTCATCCTCCTTGCAAAATAAGTACTCTTGTATCTATTTTATTTTCCTTATGTTAATACTCTATTTACAAAAGGTTAAAATCAATCACTTATAGAAACAGTAATCATCTACATAATACCCATTAGCAAGGAAATTAATATAAAATTGTTATCTTTGTTCACCTTATTTTTTATTTTAATAAAAAAACTGCTCTGTATTCATTGATACAAAACAGCCTAGTTTCTGGATTCATTTTCTCCGCTGATCGTTATATTAAGATGCAGTTTTTTTCCAATCCTTTCTTCAATCCTTTTTTGGATATTTTTTTTGTGTTCGAGTATATTTCCCCCGCCTTTGTTCTCCGTTGGAGAGATTTCCACATCGAGCTCCTGAAAATATTCTGAGGCAGTTCGGGAGAAAAATTCATCAACATTATAAAGTTTTACTCCATTTTCTTCATCTAACAGTACTTTTTTATACTCATCCATTTTCTTTTTCTTCCCTTTTTCTCCCTCCCCTTTAAGTTCTTTCAGCTTTGAGGAAACTTTCACTGAAATGCCGAGTTCTTCTATCTCTCCTGCTAAAGACTCGTTAAAGATCTGATACATCTCCTCTTCGATTTTCCAAAGGACTGCTTCTTTTGCAAATCCCCCTGTTGTGTCGAAAGCAAACTCTCTTTGTTTTCCATTCCCGTCTTTATAAAAAACAGTATAGCGGCTGTGCTTTGTATCTACAATTCCAGTAAACTTTTCGATATCTTCTTTTTCATAGCTCCAATCGTTGTTGAAGCTGTAATCGAAAAACGGTGCGAGCTTTCTAAGGGCAGCTCCTCTTGTATCTCTGAAATCTGTTCGAAAGAAAAATAGAAGTGCAGCTGCCAATGGAATCAGCAAAAAGGCAAAATAACGCTTCTTCATAGCATCCCTCCTTTTGTTATAGTTACCCATTCAAAAAAAGAGAAGTCCGCCAGGATGGCAGACCTCTCTTTTATAAACAACTATTTTGAATGTCTTTGATTCTCTTCTCTAAATCTTCTCCATACCCTGGTCCTGCCCACTTTCCGCTAAGTTCCAAAGCCGTTTTTGCTGTTCCCCTTAAAAAATCAAAATGGCGCGGATCCGCCACTTGTCCTTTCGGGATAACTTGCCCTCCATAAAGAGCAAGATGCTGCACTTGAGCGGTGATTCCCCTCTTCCAGCTGGAAAATCTTTCGTGGGCAGCGGCATCATTATTGCTTCCTCCCTGCCTTGTTTTGATGGCTCCCGGATTTCGGAAACTCTTGTCCAGCACACCTCCATATCTTCCAAAAGCAGTCTCTTTTCCGGCTTGGGCAAAGGCTACGACAGGATCTACACCGTACTCCAGGGAAATATCATAGAAAAGTTCTGCCAGCTCTACAAAAAAATCCTCTGCCTTTTTCTTTTTAGCATACTCTTTCATTTGGTTTAGGGTTGCAGTCGGTCTTCCTATGATAGATGTCCTCTTTCCATAAAATCTGCTGATAGCAGAAGCGATTCTCTCCGCTGCAGACCTTTGTTTGGAAGAAGACAAGAGAGCTTTTGAATCCTCCAAATTATCATGAAATCCCCTTTCTAAAAGGATTCCGCTTTTGGCTTTGTTCGAAAAAAGAACCTGATAATAGTTCCTTCCGTCTTTTCTCTTTCGATAATGGACTCCTCCATTTCGAAGACCGAACCCTTCGGCGCAGGCTTTGCAGACCGCCTCTGCTAGGGGTTTATTTGGTGTTCCTGTGTCATCCCATACATTCGTCCCTCTGCCGCCGCCTGCATTGCTGTGGTTGGAAATTAGAAGATCATGATCTTTTCCGGACTCCCCTCGCGCCGTTAAAGAATGAATCTGATTGTTTATTCCATAGAGCCTGTATTTTTCCGCATACCGCTGTTCTTTCTGAAGAGCATCGGCTCCTCTCGTAAAGCTTACGCTATGGCCTTCTTTCTCTAAGGCAGGCCCTAGATACTCCCGGCTGAAGATCCAGTTCTGCTCGCCTTCATAAAAGAGCCTGCCTTTATTATATCTCCAGCCGTGGCCGTCATCGATTCGAATCTTTGCCATCTTTCTCCTCCTTCAGCTTGTCTTTATACGCCTGTTCTGTCTTTTTAAAACAGTCCGTATTGATCCCCAGTTTATCCATATTTTCCAGTATCGACTGTATCTCCATCATTAAATATCCTGTATAGAGAACTGCTGTCAGGGAAAACCCAATGCCTTCGGGCAGCAGGAAATTCATCATAAAGAAAAGCAGCAGCACCATCATCGAAACCATTTTTTTCAAAATCCCGTTGATTCCTGTTTTTGATTTAAATTCTCCCGTCATTTTAGCACAGATGCAGCCGCTGATAAAATCGATAATCATAGCAGCTGCTATAAGCCCCAGAAGGTATATTATTTTTCCTTCCCCTGATGAAAAGAGAATTTTCCATGCGATAATATCCATAGTCCTCCTTTCAAAAATACCGGTCCTAAAGTTTCGAAAGATGTATCAAACTTTAAGACCGGCTTCTGTTAAATATTAAATTCAGTATAATTTGTTTCGATCATTCTTGCGCTTACCGGAATTGTTAACGCTCCTTTTTCTTTTTCAAAGACTCCGGAGTTTGCTATCGTCTGAATCCCTGTTTGAATTTCAAGTTCTGTTAAACCTTCTTTCGGGTTCTGAATTCGAAGGGTTAAGCTTTCATCTGCTGCATTTGCAATTTTTAATTCCAATACCTGATCCATATCTACACCTCCTTTTTTAATAATTCTTATTACCACTCTTTATTCTGTTTTTAGATAATAGTAAGGTAATATTCTTTCCTTGTTCTACAGTACAACAGCTTCTTCCATACGGATGACTCTTTTATTGCTGCCTTCTATAAAAGTACCGACAGCATCTCCGCATGCCTTTAGATTTTCATCTGTTGCTGTTAATGCGATATTATTGAAGGTTTTATTCTTTTTTAATTCCTTCCCATCCTCCTCAACCGTATAAGCAACTTTTAATCGAACATTTTCTACAGTTTTCATTTTCTCACCTCCCTCTTATCTATAGATTGATTGAAAAGGCAAATATTACTATTAAAATAAAAATCTTTTTATCCTATTAGCTCAATTCCTTTATTTTCCAAGATCTTTTTATGATATAGTAATAAAAATGGAGGAGTTTTTATGAAAAATATTAATGCAGTGGTATTCAGCCCGACTGGCAATACCATGAAGATAACGAAATTATTATTAGATGAATTTAGAGAAGAACATAAAATCTACGATATTACTCCCTA
>JAAZME010000191.1 GCA_012798975.1 Gallicola sp. | reverse complement strand
AGTATTATTAGAAATCTGTATAAAACCTAAAAAGCCGACGGATTATGATCTCCATCGGCTCACAGGAATTAAGAACGTTTATAATAATTTGTATAATATTTCTTTATACTGTTGAAAGCGGATTTTGTAGAGTAGATTCCGCCAACAGCATATCTGCCGTTGTCAGGATCCCACTGGCTGTAAGCATCCATTAGATTCAACCAAAGAACTCTTTCTTCCTCTTCTGCATGAATTCTTGTATATCCTTGTACCTCTTCGCTTCCTTGATGTCCAAGATAATATCTAACGATAATATCGTTATTATTTTTCTCGATAAATTCTTTCACACCATAAAAACATGCTATATGATCCCTTCTTCCTCGACTGTTATCGAATCCTTTATTTTCATCTAATGTACGAATGTAAATCGGGGTATCCTTAAAATAACTGCACACACTTTTCACAGCGTTATATACCTGTTCTTTTGTCAGCTCTTCATTTGGATATCCGTAATCGATAAAGGCTTCGGCAGGATAACCCAGCCGCCGCAAAACATCCATCACTTCCCGGTCTCTTGCAAGATGCATCTCTTCTTGTCTATTTCTGCACGATTTTCTAAACGAAGCCTTTTGTTGATTTTTTCAACTGCAATACTTTTGTCGCGGTTTGTCATTTGAATAATGTATATTTCCTTTCCATCTTTTCTGTCTTTCAGCATCTGCAGGCCCATAGCCAACGTTTCATCATCTTGATGGGGATTCACATATAATGCCACACCTTTTCCATTTTGTATCCTCCCCCCTATAAGCGTGAAATTATATTTTGAATTTTCAGGAATCTCTTTCGTACTTTTTTTTACAAGAAGTATGTTTTCGCCATTATTACAAAGTGTCACTCCGGCTAATGCATCCGCAAAGTGTTCTCCTGTTGTAACAAAAACATCACTTTGATTTTTGTAAAAACTTTCCTGAACAGCTAGGGATGTTTCATAACGATTCGATCCTGCTATACGTATCGGTTTTTTCACTTTCTTTTCGATTGATCTGCTGAGAACCCCTTCTCCCCCTACAAGATAAGTTGTTCTGGGATCGATACCATCTATATCCAGCTTTTCTCCCTCTTTATCTGAAATAATAATAGGAATTTGATTTTGGTAAGCATAAGCGCTTATGGATAAAAGATCTGCAAATGCGGAGGCATTCGTTATAATTATTGTTTCTGGTTTTTGAGTAAATACATATTCATTTACTTTCTTATTCGTGTCAAATCGATTCTCCCCAAAGATTCGAATCACATCATGCCCTTCTTGAAGCTCCTCTTCTATAGAAGAAGAGATAACTTTATTTCCCCCTATTATAAACACTTTTTCTGCTTGAATCCGAGAAATTTCAGATTTATTTCTTGGATCTAGTTCTTTGCTCTGATTTAAAAGAATCGCAGCATTTTCTTTCTTTGCTAAACTGATAGCTGATATTGCATCTGAAAAACTAGAACCGTTTACAAGGATTACATCCTCCCTTACTCTTCTTTTAGATATTTCAATAGCTGTTTCAGTGCGATCTTTTCCTGCAATTTTATCCTCAGCAACAGCTGTTTTCATTGGACTCGTGAATATTATTGTCATTGTTATCAAAAATATCATTAATAATTTCACCCGATGATATATCATATCTATATCTCCTAAAAAATAATTTATCGGTTTCTCATCACAGTATGTAACCGATACCATCACCTGTATTATAGCATTTATACGCTAAAATGGAATATCATTTCCTAAAGTCCGTAATATCTTTACAATATAGGTATATAAAACAATGTTTTAGAAATATTATTGTAAATGATGAACTGACTTTTCATATAATAGTTAATATAATTACTACCCGCTTTAGTAATCTCATTATTGATGTATAGAATCTAATGTATATTGCATATGGCTTATCTAAAGATAATATCATGATCTGCCTCATCTTCTCTCTATTTAACAATAACAAAAAGGATCCTCTTGCAAAATATAAATACTTAGTTAGCAATGAAATTCTCAGATTGACATTTTGCTTGACATCATGTAAAATTTAAAGGACGTCAAAAGTACAACCATTGATATTTACAGCTTTGCATCAGTAGCTCAACGGATAGAGCATCGGTCTTCGGAACCGAGTGTTGGGGGTTCGATTCCTCTCTGATGCGCCAAAACGATAGGCTTTTGTCTATAGTGTTTTAATAGACACATAGCGTTAAAAAAGGCTTCTTGGAAAATTCCAAGAAGCCTTTTTGTTATATTCTTTCTTTATTGTACCTTTAGATATCCATATTCTTTTTTCTTAGCATTATCATAACTGCTTCTAATGTTCCTCCGCCTACAGCTCTAGCCTTGTCGGAAATCGTATAAACGGACTCAGGGTTTACACGGGGATCTACATCGCCTGTTTTAAAGCCTTTTGTCACATAACTTCCATCTCTTATCATACCTCGGACGATTCCCGGAATCTTTGCTCTGATTTCTTCTCCCTCTACTATCGCCAGTACTTCCCCTTTTTCCACTACAGAACCTAAATCTTTGAGGACTTTGACCTTTCCTTCTACCGGCGCATAGAGGACTCTGTCTGTTGTATGTCCGTCGATAGCCCCCGGCGCTCCTGAATTCGGAGCTGGCTCTCCTTCGAATATCAGCCTTCCCAAATCATGGCCTCTTTTTGTTTCTACAACGATATCTACATCAACACCTGCCGTAAATCCAGGTCCGATAGCTATCGTTATGGGGGCCATGTCTTTTGTTGTTCCTAAATTCTTCTTTGCTAAGATTCCATCTACTATAATATCCGGCTTTATCTCTTCAAGGATAGCAAGTTCAGGGTCTACAATGACAGCTACTTTATCTTCTGCCCAAGCCTTTTCTACTTCATTTTTGTCGCTGCATTTTTTAGCAGTTACATCTTCTACTGTTGTTTCACCATCGAAAACCGCTTCGCTTAGAGAGACATATCGTCTTATGGATGTTGGTTTTTCAATTTCGCATGCGATAACTCGAAAACCCGCCCTATGTAGTTTCTGAATGGAACCTGTTGCGATATCACCGGCCCCTCTAAATATTATAATTTCGCCTTTCATTTAACTCTCCTTGTATTTATTGTAATTTTCCATAGTATCTATATCTAATCCTTCTATAGGATGGTTAAAATCTATTTTTATGCTTTTATCCCATTCTTTTTTAATCACAACGGATCCTCCCTGATCTCCTTCGATCTGCAGCAGATCCTTTTTTAGCCGATGAGGAAAAATTACTGGATTTCCTTTTATGCCGCAAAAAAAAGGCAGGGTGATCTTATCGGAGTTTTCATCAAATATCTGTATAAGATGAAGAATTGTTTCCTTCTTTAAAAAAGGCTGATCCGCTACGAAAAACATATACCCTTTGCTTTCAGATGCTTTTTCAAGACCTTTGATGATCGAGAGGCTTTGTCCTTTATAGGCTTCTGGATTCATTACAGTAGTAAAATTTTTTCCTTTTGAATATTCTGCGATATAGTCTTTTGAGGTTACGATAATTTTTTCTTTAAAAGGCAGATCTGAAACTATATCAACAATATGCTGATACAACAACTTGCCTCTAAAGGGCAGCTTTAGTTTATCTTCTCCCATTCTCCTGGATAAACCGGAGGCCATTACAATGGCAGCGATATCATTAGTTTTATTCATCTTTTTTCCTTTATTCATAGGGTTATTTTAACACAACGATAACCTTTCTTCAATGAAAAAAGAGCTATGAATCCATAGCTCTTTTAAAGGTTTTATTTCTTTTTCTTGCTGTATGCTGTTTCATCCATAGGAAGTTCTCTTCTAAAGTTGCCGTCCATAGCATAGTATGCTCCTTGGATAGCTGCAGCAGTTGGAATTGTAACGATCTCTCCTAATCCTATCGCTCCATAAGCAGCATCGATTCCTGGTTTTTCCACGATAATGCTGTGGATATTAGGGATTTGGTTTGCCTTTAACAGACCTAAAGAACCAAATTTCACTTTTGGAACACAGTCTACTAATGGGAATTTCTCAGTTAGGGCATAACCCATACTCATAAGAACTCCCCCGTCAATTTGTCCTTCAATTGATAATGGGTTTACAGCTTTTCCTACTCCATGAGCAGCGTATACATCTGTAACTTTTCCATCATCATCTAGTACGACTAAATGTGTTGCATAGCCGTATGCGATGTGAGATTTTGGATTTGGTTTGTCGGATCCCATTGGATCAGTTGGTTCGAAGTATTCTGCGAAATATTCTTTGCCTTCAAGATCCTCTAAAGATTTTCCGTCAAGATCTGCTTTTAATTTTTCGCATGCCATACGTGTTGCTTCCCCTGTAATAAGAGTTTGTCTTGATCCTGATGATGTTCCAGAGTCTGGAGCATTTTCAGTATCAGAGTTGAAGTATTTTGTTTTATCGTATGGAATATCTAATGTTTGGCAGGTAATTTGTGTTAATACTGTTCCAAGTCCTTGTCCAAGACAAGATGCTCCTGAGTGGATTTCTACTTTGCCGTCTTGAACAACAAGTCTGCAACGTCCTTTATCAGGAAGACCTACCCCTACTCCGGCGTTCTTCATAGCACAAGCAAGACCTACATTTTTATTATTATCGAAATAAGGTTTCACTGCTTCTAATGTTTCTGCAAGTGCAGTGGAAGGGTCTGTAATTTGTCCATTTGGAAGAACTCCGCCTGGTCTGATCGCATTACGGTAGCGGATTTCCCATGGAGAGATTCCTACTTCTTCTGCTAATTTTGTAATCAAGGCTTCCATGGCAAAGTTTGACTGGCAAACTCCGAAACCTCTGAAGGCTCCTGCTGGAGGGTTGTTTGTATAAACTCCGTAGCCATAGATATCAGTATTTTCATAAGCATAAGGTCCTACCGCATGAGTACATGCTCTCTCAAGAACCGGTCCGCAAAGAGAAGCGTAGCATCCTGTATCGAAGTAGATTTCTGCTGTCATTCCTTGGAAGATTCCGTTTTCATCACAGCCGATAGAGAATGTTCCTTCCATCGCATGGCGCTTAGGATGGAAGTTGATCGATTCTTGTCTTGTCATGCTGACTTTAACAGGCTTTTGAAGTTTCACTGCTGCAAGTGCTGCTAGATGCTGAACAGAAACGTCCTCTTTTCCTCCGAAACCGCCGCCGATTAGTTTATTTTCAATGATGATCTCGT
>JAAZME010000111.1 GCA_012798975.1 Gallicola sp. | reverse complement strand
CCCATAGCGAGACTTTAGTGCCTATGATAAAAGATATGCTTGAGAGACTTGAAGTGAAACCGGAGAAGATTGATTTATATGCTGTAGGAAAAGGGCCAGGATCATTTACAGGTCTTCGTATAGGAATGACCACTGTCAAAACGATGGCTCAAGTTTTTAAAAAGGATATTATAGGAATTTCTACATTAGAAGCTCTGGCTTATTCTGTAGCTTCTTCGAAAAAAATAGTTCCTCTTTTAGATGCCCGGGGAGGCAGAGTATATTATGGAATATACCGATGGGAAAACCAGATATTAGAGGAAATAGAAAAAGACGAGTTGATTTATTTAGATGAATTATTGGAACGGCTCCCTGATGAAGATTATATTTTTGTAGGAGAAGGCGCAAGGTTTTACAAAGACACTTTGATAGACCGAGGTTTTAACGTTGCGGCGGAGTCTTTAAACAGCTGTGTTGGCAAAGCCTTCTGCCTGCTCGCTCTTGAAAAACGCGAAAAAGGAATTTTAGATAATCCTTATACATTGGCTCCTGAATATATACGCAAATCTCAAGCTCAACGAGACCTTGAGTTAAAGGAGGGGAAAAGCAGTGATCATTCGAGAAATGAGTCTAAAGGATCTAGATACAGTTGTTGATTTAGAAAAAGAGCTTTTTTCCGATCCTTGGAGTTATAAAAGTTTTCTTCACGAATTAACCAATAATCAGATATCCCATTATTTTGTTCTTGAAAATGAAAACATCATAATAGGGTATTTCGGGTTTATTATAGTGCTGGATGAATGCCAAATTTATAATATTGCCGTAGCAAAAGAATTTCAAAGCAGAGGATACGGGAAAAAGATGATTGAATTTATCATCGATTTCTGTAAAAAGAAAGATGTGAAATGGATCATTTTAGAAGTGCGGGAATATAATTTTCCAGCTTTGGAACTTTATATGAAGTATGGTTTTAAGAAAGCTGCCAGGATTCAAGGCTACTATCGCCATCCTTTAGAAGATGGTATTTTAATGAAGTTGGAGTTGAGAGAATGAAAGATTTAATTTCTATGGCTATTGAGACTTCCTGCGATGAAACATCGGTAGCTGTATTAAAAAATGGACGGGATGTATTAGTGAATCTGATATCCTCGCAAATAGATGTGCATAAGCGTTTTGGAGGAGTTGTACCGGAAGTTGCCAGCAGGATGCACTTAGAAAGTATTAACAATATAATTGAGGAAGCTTTAGAAGAAGGAGATATAGGTTTTGAAGATTTGGATTTTATGTCCTGTACAAAGGGCCCTGGCCTTATCGGTGCATTGCTGGTAGGGGTATCTGCCAGCAAAGCTTTGTCTTACTCCCTGGGGATACCCCTTGTCGGCGTAAATCATATGCAAGGTCATATTTGCGCAAACTATATCAGCCACAAAGAACTGGAACCTCCCTTTATCAGTCTTGTCGTTTCTGGGGGACATACTTATTTGATAGAAGTATTAAGTTATGCTGATTATAATATTATCGGCAGAACAAAAGATGATGCTGCAGGAGAATCTTTTGATAAAATCGGCAGAGCAATGGGCCTCTCTTATCCGGGAGGACCTCAAATCGACCGGCTTGCAAAACAGGGAAATCCGAAAGCAGTTGATTTTCCAAGAGTTATGATGGATTCCAAAGATTATGACTTCAGCTTTTCAGGATTAAAGACAGCGGTTCTTAATTATATAAATCATCAAAAACAGAAAGAGGAAGATCTAAATGTAGAAGATATCTGCGCCAGTTTTCAGGCTTCTGTGATGGATGTATTAGTAGAGAAAAGTTTTCGCCTTGCTCATGAAAAGGGGTACAAGATCATTGCTGTTTCTGGTGGAGTAGCTGCTAACTCAGAGCTTAAGAAACGGATGGAGGAACGGGGACAGGAGGAGAATATAAAAATTTATTTTCCAGAGCCGATTCTTTGTACAGATAACGCAGCGATGATCGGCTGTGCCGGCTATTATGATTTTATCAATGGGAAGACAGAGGATCTAGACATGAGAGTTGATCCTAATTTAGAGTTATAGGAGTAGTTTTATGAAACAGATTATGGATCTTCATACACACACTAGTTTTTGCAATCATGCTTATTCCAGCTTGAAAGAAAATATGGATTACAGTCATGAAATCGGATTAAAGGTTTTGGGGTGGTCGGAGCATGGATATGGTATGCCTGGGACGACTGTCCGGCCAATGTTTTTTAACTTCAGGGTGATTCAAGATTATTATAAAGATGTTCGTATTCTAAAAGGGATGGAAGCGAATATCTTCAATTATCAAGGAGATATTTTTGAAGAAGAAGTTTTAGGAAAGATGGATTATGTAATTGCAAGTCTTCATAAAAATACGATTAAACCCGGAACGATAGAAGAAAATACAAATGCCGTTATGAAAGCGATGGATAATCCCAGGGTAAATATTTTAGGCCATATCCACGATGGCACTTTTCCTTTGGATTACAAAACTATTGTCCAAAAGGCTGCTGATAAGAATATTGCAATCGAGGTGAACAATTCCTCTTTTATCGAAAAAACATTTCGAAAAGATTCTAAAAAGAATATTCAGGAGATTTTAAATTGGGCAAAAACATATAAAACAAAAATTATTATGAACTCAGATGCACATATCCATTATGAAATTGGAAATGTGGATCTATCGATAGAGCAGGCTGCGAAAAATGATTTTCCAGAAGAGCTTATTATTAATAATAGTATCGGTAAATTGGAAAAACTTTTAGAAATGAAAGTGCTATAAAGTGCGGTTTGAAATAAGGAAGGAGCGAAAGCTCCTTTTTCATTACAGTAGAATGAGAATTGTTATTAAAACATAGACTATCTATTTATCTTTATAAACAATTATGGTATAATAGTTAGCGTAAGATAACATGATATTGATTATCAATTATCGTTTTATTAATAATTACTAATGGGAGGCGAGAATTATGGATTTATCTATGGCGCCCTTACATCAGAATTTTTGTATTCAGCGTATTAGAGGAAAAGACAAAGTGATAAAACAATTATCTAATATGGGTGTTCAAAAGGGAAAAGAGATTATGGTTATTTCAGAAAATGGCGGTAATCTAGTGATTCGCATAGCAGATACACGAATTGCAATCAGCAAAGAACTAGCAAGAAAAATTATTATTTAGCAATCATTAGTAATATATATAGCAAAAGGAGTTTGATTAAATGAAGCTTAACGAGGCTGAAATAGGACATTCATACAAAGTCCTTTCTCTAAAAGGAGAAGGAAAGGTTAAAAGAAGATTGAGGGATATGGGGATTATAAGAGGTACGATTATTAAGTATCACAAAGTAGCTCCCTTAGGAGATCCTCTTCAAATAACTTTAAGAGGGTATGAACTGAGTCTTAGAAAACAAGATGCAGAAATAGTTGAAGTAGAAAGAGTGGAGGAGTAAAATGACTTTAAATATTGCATTGGCGGGAAATCCAAATGCTGGTAAATCCACTCTTTTTAATCTGTTAACAGGAAGCGAGCAGTATGTAGGAAACTGGCCGGGTGTAACGGTAGAAAAGAAAACGGGAAAATATCTTAAAGATTCTTCTATCAATCTAATTGATTTACCTGGAGTATATTCTTTAACACCTTATTCAATGGAAGAAGTTGTTACAAAAGAGTATTTATTTGAAGAAGTACCAGATG
>JAAZME010000258.1 GCA_012798975.1 Gallicola sp. | reverse complement strand
GGAGAAAAAATCCGGCGAAAATTATCGGCGACTATGCGAAATGGGCTTCTCAGGAAGTAGACGGCGGGGTGATCATTATCTATGGTTCCATGTACGGCACTACTGAAAATATGGCAGACGTATTGGCTCGCTATGTAGCAGAAGAAGGCATTCGAAACGTAAAAGTATTCGATGTATCGAAAACACATGCTTCTTATCTATTGTCTGAAGTATGGAAGTACAAAGGACTTGTTTTAGGAAGCTGTACCTATAATAACGGTATCTATCCGAATATGGACAATTTCGTAAATATTCTAAGAATGAATAAGATCAAAAATCACGCTTTAGGTGTTTTCGGAAACTTTGGATGGAGCGGAGGAGCCGTAAAAGGGCTGAAAGAATTCATGGATTCTCAGCAGTTCGATAATAGCGAAACCATCGTTGAGTCAAAGGGTGCATTAACAGATAAAGAAAATGAAGAATTAAGACAATTAGCAAAAGAAATCGCTGCGAAATCTAAAGTAGATCCTGCTTAAAAGAATGAAGACAGCTGAACAAGAGTTATCTTGGACAGCTGTTTTTTTGAAAACATAATCGTAACATATTTTACTGTTACTATAAGTTCAGAAATGATAAATAGAGAAAGGGGTAAAGTATGAACGAAGAATTTGATTATCGAAACAGAATTTCAAGAGATTCTCTCGAAGGGGAAGCAGGCAGGAATTCATTATCTGAAAATGACATCCGAAGGATTGTAAGAGATGAAAATTATAAAAAGAAATCAAAATTTCCTTGGCTTCGAGTAATCGCATTGATGCTTGTGGCGGCTTTATTAGGAGGCGGTGCAACAGCAGCCTTTATGAACCGAGGACAAAGGACGGGAGTCCTTTCTGGAAATTCTCCTGCAGCTCAGACGATTCAAGTGGATGGAGAAACCAATGTTGAAAATGCAGTAGCTCAAAAAACAACGCCATCTGTTGTGGGGATTACAACATTAGCTGTGGAAGAAAATATTCTATTCCAGCAGGGAGAATCTGTAAGCGAAGGGATCGGATCCGGTGTAATTGTCAGCGAAAACGGTTATATCTTAACGAATTCCCATGTAGTTCGAGATGGAAAGGCAGATTCTATCGAAGTAGTATTTAATGACGGAGAAAAAGCAAAGGCTGAACTGTTGTGGAATGATGCAACATTAGACCTTGCTGTTATCAAGGCGGATAAAAAAGGTCTTACACCTGTAGAAATCGGAGATTCAGAAAAAGTAAATGTGGGAGACAAGGCCATTGCTATAGGAAATCCATTAGGAATGGATCTGCAGTCTACATTGACTTCAGGCTATATTTCCGGTCTTAATAGAAGTATAACTTTGCAAAACGGCTTGCAGATGGATGGATTTATTCAGACAGATGCAGCGATCAACCCGGGAAACAGCGGGGGGGCTCTTTTAAATGCAGAAGGAAAACTGATCGGAATCAATACGGCGAAAGCCGGCGAAGGGGAAGGAATCGGATTTGCAATACCGATTAATCTTGCTATGCCGATTGTAGAACAGATCGTTCAAACAGGAGCCTATGAACCCGTACTTCTCGGAATTTCAGGAATCGATGCGCGGCGTTATAAAATGGCTGTAGGCCAAGAGCTTCCTGTAGATGAAGGAGTCGTAGTTATGGAAGTTGAGGCTCAAGCTGCCGCAGATAAGGCTGGGATTCAAAGAGGCGATATTATCATATCGATAGACGACTATAAAACACCAAATATGAATCAGCTTAAAAAAGCTCTTATTACCCATAAAAAAGGCGATGAAGTCAAAGTCAAAGTCTTTAGAGGAGATAAAGAGGAAACTGTGGATTTAAAATTTGAATAAGAAAAAACCGTTTAGAACAAAATGATTCTAAACGGTTTTTTTGTTTCTTCTAATCTGATGCCTTCAAATATTCTAAATATGATACTTTTAAAAACATCAGAATCACAGTATGATAATTATAGAATAAAAATTAGGAGGAAGATATACATGGAATTTAATGGAGAATTGGCAGAGAGTTTAAAGGGCGGCGTTATTATGGACGTGATCAATGTGGAGCAGGCAAAGATTGCCGAGGAAGCAGGAGCGGTGGCAGTTATGGCTCTAGAGAGGGTACCAGCTGATATCAGAGCTGCAGGGGGCGTTTCTAGAATGAGCGATCCTGAAATGATCGAGGAAATTATGAAAGCAGTGTCTATCCCGGTTATGGCGAAGGTGCGTATCGGACATTTCGTGGAAGCACAAGTGCTGGAGCATATAGGAGTAGATATGGTGGACGAGTCTGAAGTTCTGACTCCTGCGGATAATCTTTTACATATCGATAAAAACGATTTCAAGGTACCTTTTGTATGCGGGGCAAGAAATCTAGGGGAAGCATTACGACGTATCGAAGAAGGTGCTGCGATGATCCGCACAAAGGGAGAGGCTGGAACCGGAGATGTTTCCCAAGCGGTAACCCATATGAGACAGATTTCAGGAGAAATTTCTAAAGTACAGGGTCTTAGAAGCGAAGAGCTTTACCATGCAGCCAAAGACATGGGCGTATCTTACAAATTGCTAAAAGAGGTGAGAGAAACTGGAAAACTTCCAGTACCGAACTTTTCAGCAGGGGGAGTGGCAACACCGGCGGATGCTTGTTTAATGATGCAGCTTGGAGCAGAAGGGGTCTTTGTAGGAAGCGGTATTTTCAAATCAGGTGATCCTGTGTTAAGAGCGAAAGCAATCGTAGAAGCGGTAGAATACTATAGGGATCCGGCAGTCATTGCAGAAGTATCCAAGGGGCTTGGAGAAGCAATGGTCGGTCTAAACGAAGATGAAGTTGAAATTATTATGAGTGCGAGATAAATTGTGAAAGGCATAGAATCTTAGTTTTTGAAAGATTCTATGCCTTTCTTTTTCTGTGTTATAATTTAGATATTGTCTTCAAAGGAGAGTAGTATGATCGATTTTTTAATAAGTAAATTTGTAAGAAATCCCGAAAAAGTAAATAATATCGATACGAGAAATTCTTATGGCAATCTGGCAAGCGGTGTGGGAATATGTATTAATCTGCTTTTATTTTCGATAAAGCTTATTGCAGGCTTGCTGACAAAGTCGGTAGCGATTATTGCGGATGCGGTGAACAACTTGTCCGATGCCGGATCTTCTCTTATTATGATCGTTAGCTTTAAATTGTCTTCAAGGCCTGCGGATAAAGAACACCCCTTCGGCCATGCGAGAATGGAATATTTATTTTCAACCTTGGTAGGAGTTGTGATTATTTTTGTAGGTGCTCAGCTGGTTTTAGAGTCGATTTTTAAAATTAGAAATGCAGAAGAAGTCTTTTTTACGATGCGGACAGCGGGAATTCTTCTGGTATCTATTGCATTAAAACTATGGCTTTATTTCTTCTATACAAAGATCAGCAGAAAAATTGACTCGGATATTGTAAAGGCGACTGCAACAGACAGTATTGCCGATGTAGTCAGTACTTCTGTTGTTTTAATCTCTCTCGTTGTAAGTCCGCTGATCGGTATTAATCTCGACGGTTATATGGGAATAATCGTAGGTATTCTCATTATTAAAGCCGGATGGGATATTCTATCCGATATGATCAGCAAACTTGTCGGGGAAGAGATTTCAGAAGAATATGAAGGCAAGGTCAAGGAATTTATATTAGGATGTGAAGGAATACACGGAATACACGATTTAATTGTTCATGATTATGGTCCGGGACATGTTTTTGCCACGGTACATGCAGAAATAGATGCAAAGGAAGATATAATGAAAAGCCATGAGCTCTGCGACAGAATCGAAAATGAGATTATCGAAGAGTTGGGCATACAGCTGACAATTCATATGGATCCGCTTATATTGGATGATCCCAAAATTAATGCAGCTTTAGAGAAAATAGAAGGCATTGTAAAAGAAGTCGATGAAAGATTATCCATCCATGATTTCAGAATGGTAGAAAGTTACAACAGAACGAATGTCATTTTCGATGTGGAAATGTCGCCGGAAATGAAAACAGATCCGGAAGAAATTGTAGAAGAGATCAACAATAGAATTATAGTAGCCAATCCTCGCTACTATACATTTATTACGGTGGACAAGCACCACTATCATGAAGTTTTTGAAATGGATGAGACAGAATAAAATTTTCCGCTTGTTTTCTATTATAATTTTTGTTTTGCCGGCTATAGAATTGAAGAAAAGGCCCCTTGAAAAGAGAACTTGATCTCTTTTCAAGGGACCTTTTCTTTGCTGATTTTGAGAAACAAAGGATATTAAAAACTAATATTTGATATCTAAGGCATCCGATGTCTTTAAGCTGACAATAGAATTTACGGAATATACTTTATTTTTATATTTTTCCCATTCTCTATCATCACAAATCAAGAACCAGCCGTAGGGATCTGCTTTATATTTTTTAAGGAGTTCTCTGTGGTTCTTTTTGTGTTTTATATTTTGGAAAACATTAGGGAAATATTTCCTGATAAAGTGGGTAAGATCAGCTTTTGGCAAAGCTGGATGTTTAGGTGCTGATCCTAAGTATTCTTGTAATTCTTTTTGGTATTTTTGTGTATATAAATAATGAAGCTCTCTGGCGTATCTTTTTTCAGGAACGCCTTTCCAGAAGTGAAAATATTCTTCGTTCCAAAGAGGTGTTCTCCATTCTAAACCAAACAGTTCATAGACTCGGCAGCTGTTGACGATAAATTTAAGTTTACGGTCTTCAAAACCGAATCGTTCATAGCGGTTTAAGACTTCCCGCCAAGGAAGAGAAGAAGTGATAAACTCAGACTTTTTTCGAATACTTTCTCTTGTTTCATCTTCATGGGATTTCATATCTTCGTCCCAAAGGATATGGCTGAAATATTGGCCTTTGACTTCTTCGTAAAAATTCTTCCATGAAATATTTTCTTCTACGATAAAATAAGGCGGGATATTGCTGCCTTGAAGAAAATCTCCGGAAAAACCTGGAAGAATAATGCCTCCTTTTTCCAAATATCCTTGACGAAGAAGTTCTTTTAACGCCATATATTCTTGAATATGGGGAGTGGATATAAACTGATTTGCTGCAGCTAAGAGTTCTTTAAAATCATCCCTTGCGATAAAGTTTTTCCATTTATCAGGTGTGTATTCCACAAATTTCCATGGATAGTTATAGAATTCAGCGATCTTTTTCGAAATCTGCACTTCAGGGGAGGATTTCGTTCCATAAGTATAGCAGAGGATATTTTCTGCCTGTAACTGCGCTAATGTATGAATAATAAGACGGGAATCCTGTCCCCCGCTTAAGGGGACGATTAATTGTTTGTTGCGGGATTTTGCAGTAGCGATAATCCTTTTTAAAATCTTTTCCAAAATCTTAGGAATTTCATCGATTTCTTCTTCAAGACACTTATGATCTTCGCACAAATCAAAAATTTCTCTGAATCGCTTTTCTTTAGAAGATCCGTCTTCTTTTAAGTTCAACACAGAACAGGAGTTTATACGGCTGATATTTTCATAAAGGGTGTGATGGCCCAAGGTAAAGCTGCACATTTTAAACTCTCTCAAAGCTTCTTGATTTACAGTCAGGAGGATTTCTCTGCTCTCGAGTTCTTCTTTTAAAGAGAGTGCTGTATCAGAAAGAATCCATTCTTTGTCAAAAGAATAGAGTAGAGGAAAAGAACGAAGTTTATCTGCAAGAATTGTATATTCCTTTTCCTCTTTTTCTACGACGATGAGAAAATTTCCTCGAATTTTAGGGTAAAGATCTTCTAAAGAATCTATATTCTTTTCGATAAGAGAAAAAATTTCTTCTACAGGAATTTCGCGATTCTCATTATAGAAATATCCCTTTATGTAAATGTTGTTTCGTTTTGTCCATGGAAAACCATGATTATTTTTAAGAATGATCATATTTCATTTCCTTTTGTATTAAATTTTTATATTTTCTCTATGTATAGGATAAATTTCAAAACGAGATATCTTCAGGGATTTAACAATACTTTATATTGAAAAGATCGTAAACACTTTCACAAGCAGCAAAAGGATGTACTTATCATATATATATTTATGTATATTAGTCAAGAGATGCATAGTGCACGGGATAAAGATAGTTTAGGGAATAAAGGGGTTTTCCTAGAACTAAAGCAGAATTGTAGTTAAATTGTAGAGATATTGTAAATAAAAAGTAAACATATAGATAACTATTTTTCGAAACATTTCAGAAAAAACTTATCATTTGATAAGTTTTTTCGTTTCTGTTATAATCAGAGCAACTAAAAAAAGGAGAGTGGTATTATGACGAATCTAAAGAAGAATCAGAATGAAAAAACTCAAGAAGTATTAGTTGATATTTTAAAAGACGCAAAAGTAATGATGTTGAATACTCTATCAAAAGAAGGAAAGATTGTAACACGACCGATGCAGGCTCAAGAAATAGAATTTGACGGCGATTTATGGTTTATTACAAGAAAAGATACGGAGAAGTACGAAGAAATCAAAGCAAATCCGATGGTAAATGTTGCTGTAGCAGGAGATTCCTATGCGTCTATCAGCGGCAAGGCCGTTTTTATCGATGATAAGGAAAGAAAAAAAGAATTTTGGAATAAGGCTTATGAAAAAATGTTCGACTTAAGCTATGATGATCCGATTCTTGTATTGATTAAAGTAGAAGCAGATACTGCCGAATATTGGGAGACAGGAAATACGACAAAATCTATTGCAAATTTCTTTAAAAAAGTGGTGGGCAATGATTCTGTAAAATCCGGCGAAAATACAAATGAAACAGTAGACTTATAACACAAAAACCCATGAAAGGATGTTTCCTTCATGGGTTTTTTTATAATATAGAAGCTTTTATCAGAGCTTGTTATTTTGTTTTATCGTTTAGAATATCTTGAAGACTTACATGATAGAGATAATCTTTGATTACAGTATCTAAATTCTGCCAGACTTTTCTTGTAGGGCAGTTTTTAAGCCTCTCGCAGTCCATTTCCTCATCAACACAGGACACAGGACTGATGCTTCCTTCTGCGATGGTTAAGACTTCGCCGACGGATACATCTTTTGGAAGACGTCCCAATCGATAGCCGCCTTGATTTCCTCTTGCTGAAATGAGGATATCCGTGTTATTGAAAAGGGGAATGATTTGTTCTAAGTATTTTTTCGATATATCTTGACGATCTGCTACTTCCTTAAGTGGAATATAGCCTTCGCATTCATGCTCGCAGAGATCAACCAGCATTCTAAGGGCATAACGTCCCTTTGTAGACACTTTCATTTTCCTCACCTCAGTTATAAATGATACCATAACCTATTAAAAATATCAATTTAGAAAACAAGGGAAATAGAGCTTAAAAGAAGGGTGGAATGTGAAAGAGGGGAGAGGGGAGTTGAGGTGGAAACATGGAACGTGTTTCCTCATTAGAATGGGGTCAGGTGTTCGTTTTGTTCGTTCCTCTGTTTTTTTAACAAAGCATTTTTTTAAAAGAAATAAACCAATAGTAGAAGGTCTTGCTGAAAAAAAGCTTCTGGGATTTTCCAGAAGCTTTTTGATTAATGTGCTTTTATAAAAATACTAGATTCAAAGGGTTCTAGGACAAATTTTTTCTCAAAGAATTTTCGATCGATATTTGAAATAAGGACTTTTGCATCTTTAAAAAGGGTGCTGTTTTCCTCGTCGAATTCTATTTCTAATTGTTCTTTGCTAAAATTGTGAATAGCTAGTATTTCTTGTTCTTTATATTTTCTTCTATGAGTAAATATATTTTTCGTTTTAGTTTCTGCTGGGATATACAATCCTTCCGAAATCACAGGATATTTTTTTCGAAGACGGATTAATTTTTGATAATGATAAAAGAGAGAATCCGGATTTTCCAATGCTTTTTCTGCATTGATTTCTCTATAGTTTTCGTTTACCTTGACCCAAGGTTTTCCTGTGGTAAAACCTGCGTTCTTATCTCCGTTCCACTGGACAGGTGTCCGGCCGTTGTCTCGAGAGCGTTCCTTT
>JAAZME010000163.1 GCA_012798975.1 Gallicola sp. | reverse complement strand
ATTTTCTTTCCGGCTTTCAGTACTCTGGAAAACTCTTCTTTATCATAATCTACAGGCTGATCCACCCAGCCTAAAAAATCGTTTCCCGGACCTGATGCTTCTGTTAAAGTTTTAAGAGCTTCTAAAGACTTCCCTTTTAAAGTCTCCATTCTTTTTTCCATGTCCAGTCTTGAAAAATCTACTTTCATGAACTTCCTCCTTATAGAGCTTCCACCAGCAATAAAGCGATATCGTCTTCTTGTTCGCCCCATCTGTACTCATTTACTTCGCGGATGATATTATCTAAAAGATTATTGCCTGCCTTTCTAGTTGCTTCGCATAGCCTTTCGTCTCCAAAAAGTTCCCCTTTGAAATCTCGAGTCTCTGTAATTCCATCCGTGTATAAAAGAATTTTTTCTCCAGAGTTGAAATGAATCGATTGTTCTTTATAGTCAAAATCCGCAAACATAGGAGCGATCGGAAATCCTGTTGCTTGGAGATTATGACATTTATGTTTTTTAATCAACAACGGCAGGGCAATGTGGCCAGCGTTACTGTAGAAAAACTTTCTAGTACTTTTCTGATACAGCCCGTAGAACATTGTAAGATATTTTTCATCCCCCAGCTGCAGCCGTTCAAACTTTTTATGAAGGTCTTTAAGAACTTCATTCGGCTGGCATAAATTTTTCTCCACAATAATAGATCGCATGGACTGCTGAACGAACATTGTAAGCATTGATGCTCCTACTCCATGCCCCACTACATCGCAGATATAAATCGCTGTAAGATCATCATTTACCCGAATAATATCGAAAAAGTCTCCAGACAGTTCATCAGAAGGTATGTATCGATAATCGATATTCAGTCCAGACTTCACCGACTTCGCTGGCAAAATCTGAGATTGGATAAGTTTTGCAAATGAAATATTATGATACAGCTTTCTATTCGCATTGATTAAATTTATTTTAACATTGTTTTCGCCGGTAATATCTCGAAAAACCTCTATTCTGCCCTTCATCTCCCCATGATGATCAAGCACTGGAGAACTTTGAATCGAATAAATTCTGTTTTTCACTCTTCTTTCTTCTTTTACAATCCCTGTAAAAGGAAGATTTCCGTTATAAACAGATTTAGGAACTCCCTTTAAAGGTTCATGAAAACAATTCATCCCCTTCGGATCCATTTGAAGACTCTTGATCATACTCTTGTTGGCAAAAACAATAGTTCCTTCATTATCGATAACTCTAACCCAATCCACGATCGAGTCCAAAAGTTCATAAGAATCAGGACGTATTGAATTGATTTCTTGATTTATTTCGTCGATATAAGTATTCACAATAACAATAGCCCCCTTTAATGGTTGTTAATCCTCTTAATGATAACATAGACAACAAGGGCTTTCAAAGATTTTGTCATCTTTTCTGCCCTAAAATTCTATTAATAACTTCCGATCCTATTCAGTTTTTTTCGGCGGGCGCGGACCATAAAACTGATAATAGTCTACCTTTATCCGCCCATTAT
>JAAZME010000014.1 GCA_012798975.1 Gallicola sp. | reverse complement strand
TACCGGAAAGCTCGCTCATTTTTTGAGTATGGAAAGACGTATCGATTCCGATTCCTTGTAGAAGGGAAGCGGCTTCTGCTTCTGCCGACCATCCGTCCATTTGGGCAAATTCTTCTTCCAACTGTCCTGCAAGGATTCCGTCTTCCTCAGTGAAATCCGGTTTTGCATACAGGGCATCCTTTTGTCTTTGAATCTCTACAAGTCTCGGGTTTCCCATTAAGACAGTGTCGATTACATTTTCTTCATCATATTTAAAGTGGTCCTGCTCTAAAACGCTCATGCGGTGGTTCGGGGCAATGGACACATGGCCTGTATCCGGCTCTATTTTTCCTTCTAAAACTCTTAAAAATGTTGATTTTCCGGCACCATTAGCACCGATAACGCCATAGCAGTTTCCCGGTGAAAAGACAAGATTTACATCGTCAAATAATTTCTCTCCTTGAAAACTAAGGCTTAATTCGCTTACTGTTATCATATTTCCTCGCTTATATATAGATTGTTGTTTGTAAAAAATTGTTAAAACCTCATCTAGTATATCGGAAGAAAGGCTGTAAATCAAGGAAAAGTAGAAATAGAGAGAGAAGTGCTTTTACAATCATTATAAATGGGGTATAGTATATAAAGTATTGATTTTGTAAAGAAAGCAGGTGTTGACTTGGATTCGAATGTTTTAATGGCATTTGCATTAACGCTATTTGCAGGGATTTCTACCGGTATTGGAGGGATTATCGCGTTTCGTGGTGGAAATAATGATAAATTTCTCTCGGGTTCCTTAGGATTTTCGGCAGGGGTTATGATATATGTTTCTTTTATGGAGATTATGCCGGAAGCTATAGTGTCCTTATCTAAAGCGAGGGCAGATCAGCCAGCGAATATTATTGCAACCTTAGCCTTTTTTGGAGGGATTGCGTTGATAGCGGTGATGGACTTTGTTATTCCAGAAGAGACAAATCCCCACGAGTATAGAGATGAAGACGAACTGGAAGCGGATGCGGAAGAAGCGAAGGAAAATCAGAAAAAAGGCGAACTTCTTAAGATGGGGAGGCTTTCAGCGACGGCTATCGCCATCCACAACTTCCCAGAGGGGTTGGCTACCTTTATGGCGGCAATCGTGGATCCTGCCTTGGGATTTAGTATAGCTGTAGCGATTGCGATTCATAATATTCCGGAAGGAATCGTTGTAAGCGCACCGATCTATTATGCCACTGGAGACAAGAAAAAGGCGATTCTTTGGTCCTTTGCTTCTGGTTTGGCAGAGCCTATCGGAGCGTTGGTAGGGTATCTGGTTTTAAGACCCTTCTTGAATGATACAATCTTTGGAATTGTCTTTGCCCTTGTAGCTGGGATTATGGTTTATATTTCTATCGATGAATTATTGCCGACAGCAGAAAAATATGCAGAGCATCATATTGCCATCGGAGGCCTTATCGCAGGAATGATCGTGATGGCTATTAGTTTGATTATTTTATAAGCTGCTTGAGAAATCAGGCAGTTTTTTCATAGGAAGAAAGGAAAATTTATGTTATATATAGGTTCACATTTATCGATCAGCAAAGGCTATGAAGCCATTGCAAAGCAGGCTCATTCTATTGGGGCAAACACCTTTGCCTACTTCACAAGAAATCCGAGGGGCGGAAAAGCAAGAAAGCTTGACATAGAGGATATGGAGCGGATGAACACCTTTTTAAAGGAACACCATTTCGGTCCTTTAGTAGCTCATGCTCCTTATACTCTCAACGGCGCAAGCAATACGGAGAAGACAAAGGAATTTGCAAAGCTTGCCATGAAAGAAGATCTAGAGAGAATGGAATATACTCCGGGTCATTACTATAATTTTCATCCGGGAAGTCATGTAAAGCAGGGGGCAGAAAAAGGAATCGATGAGATTGTAAATATGCTCAATACTGTTTTATGGGAAGAGCAGAAAACGATGGTGCTTTTAGAGTCTATGGCGGGAAAAGGCACAGAAGTAGGACGGAATTTTGAGGAACTTCAGGAAATTATCTCCAGAGTAAACTACCCTCATCTTGTGGGAGTCTGTTTGGATACCTGCCATGTGAATGACGGAGGATACGATATTGTAAACGATCTTGACGGAGTGTTAAAGGAGTTTGACGAGATTATCGGACTCGATAAACTAATGGCCCTTCATCTAAACGACAGCAAAAACGAACGAGGTGCTGCGAAAGACCGTCATGAAAAAATCGGAGAAGGAACGCTTGGGTTGTCTACCTTTGAAAATATAGTGAACCATCCTGTTCTTGAGAAGCTCCCCATGATACTTGAAACACCGAATGAAATCGAAGGCTATGAAAAAGAGATTGCTTTGTTGAGGAGATTGAAGAAATAGGCGGGATTGCTGCGCAACCTAGGCTCTAGGCGGGATGCCTTTGGCACCCAGGCATTAGGAAAAGAGCGGAAAGATTGAAAAAGTATTTTACAAATCGAGAGCTGTAAAGGGACATTGTTTGTTATACATTAGAAGGATAGTAAGGTGAAATTTTTAGGAGGATGGGATGCACGATTTTATGACGGGGTTTATCCCGATAGTGGCAGCGGGGATCGAGTTTTGCGGAATTATGGTAATTGTTGTTACTGTTTTAAAAGAAATGTATAATATTATAGTAAAATACAAATTTGATTTTGCTCATACGGAAAGAGATGCCACCATGAACTTGGGATTGGCAAATGCTTTGGAAATTCTTTTAGGGGCTGAAATTCTCAAGACGATTGCTTATCGGGATATCCGACAGCTGGTGGAAGTAGCTGCATTAATATTGATCCGGGTATTTATGACAGTCTTAATCCACTGGGAGATGAATCATAAATTAAAGCAGAAAGAAGAAACGTTGATGGATCATAAAATTGATACTGAAAGACAGCGAAAGGCTTCTTATTCAGCAAAGCAAGAAGAAGATACAGAAAAAAACATATAAAACATGAGTAAGAATCGTTTGAGTATTAGGGATAGGGGGTATCCCTATTAGTAATAGAAACGATTCTTTTTATTTGAGGAGGTTATTATGAAAAAGTTATTGGTAGCGACGGACGGTTCAAAGATAGCCGGAAAAGCTGTAGAACAAGCGAAAGAACTTCAACGGTGTTTTAAAAGCAATGTCCTGTTGTATACGAACTTGGAAGACGGCGGGAACTATATGCCCGACGATGTACGTATAAAGAGAGAGGAAGAGCCGGAGAAAGAGGAGTCTGAAGTGTTATTAGAAGACAACCGCCATTGGCTTAAAAAGCTGGCAGATTCTTTTCCTTATCCTGAAAAAGTAACGACTATGGTAGATGTGGGAGATGTAAGTGCTAGAATTGTAGAACAGGCCCTGCGTGAAGAGGCGGACTGTATAATTATGGGAAGCCGAGGCTATGGCAGTATGAAAAGCGTTTTCTTGGGTTCTTCTTCCAAATATGTTTCTCAGCACGCACGCTGCAGCGTATTTATTGTGAAATAGAGGTAAAGAAAAGTGAAAGAGTGATAGAGTAGAGTTGCAGAGGAAAAATGAGAGATACGTTCATTTTTCTACTTAAGCATAAGAACAGATTATCATTCCGGTGCCTGATATACTACATCTTTATAATAAATTCTATTAAAAAAACAAAAAAAGGCTATTCAGCAATTTGCTGAATAGCCTTTTTTATTAGTCTTCTTTTAATTTTATTAAAAGCTGTCCGCTTTCTACCATATCTCCTTCTTTTACAACGATCGTTTCGATAACGCCGGAAACTTTGGATACGAGATTTGTTTCCATTTTCATCGCTTCTACAATCATTAGAGGCTGGTTTTCTTCTACTTTGTCCCCTTCAGCTACAAGAAGCTTCACTACTGCTCCTGGAATGCTGGCGCCGATTTCCAATTTGTTGGACGGGTCGGCTATTTGAACAAAGTCGTCTTTTGCGACAACTGTACTTGTTTCGTCGCATACTTTTATTTCTCGGCGGCTGCCGTTTACTTCGAATGTAAGGCTTCTGTTGCCTGTTTCATCGATTTTTCCGATTTCTACAAGTTTGATAATCAGGATTTTACCTTCTTCCAGCTGAACTTCTCTTGTATCTCCTTCGTTTAAACCATGGAAGAAAATGGCAGAGTCCATATGGCTGAAGTCGCCTTTTTCTTTTTTATACTGAATATATTCTTCAAATACTTTAGGATAAAGAGCATAAGCGATTAAGTCTTGCTGAGTCGGTTCAAAATCGTATGTTTCTTTCAGATAAGCCCGGTCTGCTGCGAAATCTTGAGGTTCTAACAATTCACCTGCACGCACTGTAATCGGCTCTTCTCCTTTTAGTACAATTTTCTGAAGATCTTCCGGGAATCCGCCTTCCGGCTGTCCCATCATTCCTTTGAAATAGGATACAACAGAATCCGGATAAGTTAAATCATGTCCTTTTTCTACAATATCTTCAGGAGTGAGTTCGTTTTGTACCATAAAGATGGCCATATCTCCTACCATTTTAGAAGATGGTGTTACTTTTACAATATCTCCCAGCATGTCGTTTACGCCTTTGTACATTTCTTTTACTTCTTTGAAATGAGAACCCAGACCGAAACTTTCTACTTGCGGTTTAAGGTTTGAATACTGGCCGCCAGGGATTTCGTATTTATAAATTTCTGTTGTTCCGGATTTTAAATCGGATTCGAAATTTTGATAGATCGGACGAACATCTGCCCAATATTTTGAAATATCTTCTGCTTTGTCTACGTTGATGCTTGTAGCTCTCTCTGTTCCTTCCAAAGCGGCGATGACAGAGTTTAATGCAGGCTGGCTTGTCAATCCGCTCATAGAGTTGATTGCAGTATCTGCTATATCTACACCGGCTTCTGCAGCTTGAAGAACCGTTGCGACTCCGTTTCCAGTCGTATCATGTGTATGAAGCTGGATAGGGATAGAGATTTCGTTTTTAAGAGCATTCACAAGTTTCTTTGCAGCATAAGGTTTCAATAAAGCGGACATATCTTTGATTCCAAGGATATGGGCTCCTGCTTTTTCGATTTCTTTCGCCATTTTAACATAATATTCCAAAGAATATTTGTCTCTTTTTTCGTCTAGAATGTCTCCTGTATAGCAGATCGTTCCTTCCAATACTTTTCCAGATTCAAGGACTTGGTCCATTGCATAGCGCATTCCTTCGATCCAGTTTAAGGAGTCGAAGACACGGAATACGTCGATTCCAGATTCAGCCGCTTCTTTAACGAAGGCTCGTACCACATTGTCGGGATAGTTTTTGTATCCTACAGTGTTGTTTCCTCGTAGAAGCATTTGGAATAAGATGTTTGGAATTCGTTTACGAAGTTCAATCAGTCTTTCCCATGGATCTTCTTTTAAGAAACGGTAAGCTACGTCAAAGGTTGCGCCGCCCCACATTTCAAGGGAGAACAGTTTGTTCATATTCTGGCTGATAGCAGGTGCGATTTTCAGCATATCGGAAGTTCTCATACGAGTTGCCATTAAAGACTGATGAGCATCACGCATAGTAGTATCTGTTAATAAAAGCTGTTTTTGCTCATGAACCCAGTCTGTTAATCCTTCCGGGCCTCTTGTGTCTAAGATCTGCTTTGTACCTGCGTATTTTACATTGGATTGGATATCCGGAACGGTAGGCGGATTGAAGTCTCTTGCAATTCTTGTTTTGTCGTTTACGACAATATTTCCTATATAGTTTAAGACTTTAAGCTCACGGTCGTTTCGCGGTTTTACTTGGAACAGGGAAGGATTGTTGGAAATAAATCCTGTATCGCATTGTCCTTTTCTAAATTCTTCTGTGTTCAATACATTCAGCAAGAAGCCAATATTTGTTTTAACACCGCTGATTTTAGATTCTCTTAAAGAGCGGGCAGCTTTGTTGATGGTATCTTCGAATGTACGGGAGAAAGAAATGATCTTTACAAGAAGACTGTCGTAGAACGGAGTGATCACAGAACCTACATAACCGTTTCCTCCGTCTAATCGAATACCAAATCCGGATCCTGAACGATAGACATCGATTCTTCCGTTGTCCGGAGCAAAGTCGTTTACAGGATCTTCTGTTGTAACACGGCACTGGATAGCGTAGCCGCGGGGCTGGATATCTTCTTGTCCATGAATTCCGATCTCATCGCTTGCAAGAGGAAGTCCGTCTGCTACAAGGATTTGAGACTGAACAAGGTCGATACCTGTTACCATCTCTGTTATAGTATGTTCTACCTGAATACGAGGGTTTACTTCGATGAAATAGTGGTTATCATCTGCATCGACCAAGAACTCTACTGTTCCTGCACAGGAATAGTTTACTTTCTTGGCGATTTTAATTGCATCGTTGCAGATTTTTTCTCGAAGCTCTTCGCTGATATAGAAAGCTGGAGTATACTCGATCACTTTCTGATGGCGTCTTTGAATCGAACAGTCTCTTTCATGAAGATGAACGACATTTCCATACTCGTCTCCAAGAATCTGAACTTCGATATGCTTTGGATGCTTTAAGTACTTTTCAATAAACATAGAGTCGTTGCCGAATGCTTTTCTGGCTTCAGACTGAGCGTTGATAAATTCGCTAAGAAGATTTTCTTCTTTGTGAACAATTCTCATACCGCGTCCGCCGCCGCCGGCAGCTGCTTTGATCATGACAGGATAGCCGCATTCTCTTGCAAACTCGTAGGCTTCTTTTTCTGTTTTGATTGGTTTTTCAATTCCGGGGATCGTTGGCACATCGGCACTTTTTGCAACGATCTTGGATTTTATTTTGTCTCCAAGGCTGTCCATAACTTCTGGGTTCGGTCCGATAAAGATAATGCCGTTCTTTTTACAAAGACGTGCGAACTCTGAGTTTTCTGAAAGGAAGCCGTATCCTGGATGGATGGCATCTACATTTTTATTTTTAGCAAGCTGGATAATTTCTTCCATATTCAAATAAGCGGCTAATGGAGATAATCCTTTTCCAATTTGATAAGACTCGTCGGCTTTTGTTCTAAAAAGCGCAGTCTTATCCTCTTCTGAATAGATTGCAACGCATTGAATTCCCAGCTCTTGGCAGGCTCGGAATATTCGAATGGCAATCTCGCCTCGGTTGGCTACGAGGATCTTTTTAATTTTATTCATAAAAAAACACCCTTCTATTTATTTTAATTTATAGGAATCCATAATAATACACTTTAGTATATCATAAACATCAAAATTTTTATATAGGAAAACGTTGATATATGGAACTTTGTCATTTAAAAACATGGAGCGAAAGTGGTTCGCCCCATGCCTTAATATATAAAAGAATTTTAGTAGCGGATCGTTTCGTTAAGATAGCTTAAAGAACGGATTCCTTCTACTGGAGAAGCTACAGGATAGACAAGGTCGTCCGGATCTGCATCGACTTCGATTAAGGTGAACTTGCCGTTGTTTAAGGCACGGTCTAGTACAGAATCGATCTGGCTGTCGTTGTGGATACGGAAAGTTTCCGTATCTTCATAAGCTTCTACGATTTTGCAGAAATCAGGATTTTTCGTAAAGTCGATACCGGAGTATCTCTTCTCAGAGGAGAAATACTGCAGCTGTCTTACAAGGTTTAGAGAGCTGTTGTTGAATAATAATAATTTGATCGGAAGATCGTGTTCAACAGCTGTGGCGATTTCTGCGAAGTTCATCTGAAGAGATCCATCTCCGCAGACATTGATAACCGTATGATCTCTGTTTTCGATCGCAATCCCGATCGCTGCCGGAAGACCATAGCCCATCGTTCCTAATCCGCCAGAAGTTACAAAGGTTCCCGCCTTTTTGAAGCGGAAGTACTGTGCTGCAAACATCTGATGCTGACCGACTTCTGTAGTAACGTAAGTATTCGGCCCTGTTTTTTCAGCTAGTTTTTCCAACACCTTTTTAGGGCTTACTGTGCTGCTTCCTTTGTTCAGGGTCGGATATTTATCCACCATAGTTCGGACTTCCGCCATCCAGTTGCTCCAGTCCTGAGGTTCAAGTTTTGGAATGAATTCCTCGAGGAAGGCGTTGATATCCGCTACGATGGGGATTCTCGTGTCGATATTTTTTCCGATTTCTGCAGGGTCGATATCCACATGGGCGATCACGGCTTCTGTTGCAAAAGTTCCCGACACAATGGTGGTACGATCGTCAAATCTTGCCCCTAGATTCAACAAGAAGTCGCAGTTGCTGGTAGCGTAGTTTGCTGCTACAGATCCGTGAAGACCGATCATACCGCAGTAGTAAGGACATTCTCTGCTGATAGCACTGATGCCCATAAGGGTTGTGATCACTGGGATTTTTAAGGTTTCAGCTATTTGCGCGATTTTCTCATAGGCTCTGGCATGATTTACACCGCCGCCTAAAAGGATCATAGGTTTTTTTGCTTCTTTTAATTTTTTAAGTACACGTGTGACTTGTTTTTTATTTGGTTTGTAATTTGGACGATAGCCCGGTAATTTCGTTGGTTCCGGTTCTTTATATTCGAAGGTCTGCATTTGGATATCTTTCGGGATATCGATAAGCACGGGACCTTTTCTTCCGGTGTTTGCGATATGGAAAGCATCCTTCACGATTTGAGGAATGTCTTCTACATTCTTTACCAAGTAGCTGTGCTTTACAATAGGAAGAGTAATTCCTGTAATATCCACTTCTTGGAAAGCGTCCGTCCCCACCATGGAAGAGGCTACCTGGCCGGTGATGGCGATCATCGGAACAGAATCCATAAAGGCGGTGGCGATTCCTGTTACAAGATTTGTCGCACCTGGTCCGGAGGTGGAAAGGCATACGCCCACTTTATCCGTACTTCTGGACACTCCGCTTGCCGCATGGGCGCAGGATTGTTCGTCTCTCATTAATATATGTTCGATATCCGTTTTTAAAAGTTCGTCATATAAAGGAAGAACAGCACCTCCCGGATAACCGAAGATTCTTTCAACCCCCTCGTCTTGGAGGATTTTCATGACTGCTTGAGCACCGTTTACGATCATAATAAATAACCTCCTTTTCCGCGTCCTAGGGCGATACGGCCTGTCCTTACAATCTCTGTAATGCGATAAGGAACAAGAGCCTGTTCCAAGGCCTTGATTTTGCTGCTGGAGCCTGTAGATTCTATAATAAAACTGTCAGGAGCCATATCAACAATGCGTGCTCTGAAAATATTAGCAATTTGAATAATTTCCGTGCGGGTAGTTTTATCGACACGGACCTTAATCAAAATAAGCTCCCTCTCTACATATTCCTCTTCCGTTAAGTCGAGAACTTTAATGACGTCGATTAATTTGTATAATTGTTTGCCTACTTGTTCGATGACTCTTTCGTCACCGTTAACCACAAGTGTGATACGAGAAATTCCCGGTAAATCCGTTTCTCCTACAGCCAGTGATTCGATATTATAACCACGGCGGGAGAATAAACCGGAAACTCTGGTTAAAACACCGGCACGGTCTGCTACGATAACAGATATTGTATGCTGCATAATAGTCTCCTTCTAATTTCTTTGCTTCGCTATAGTAAAAAAGCGTGTGACTTCCTAAAATAGTATAATAATATTTTCTATATGTCAACAAAAGCCTGTATTTAATCCATTTCAGGCGGGATTTCGATAAAGTCGATGCCGTTTCGATTTAATAGTTCCACAGCATAATCATCGATCCGATAAGCAGAACCATAATAGATTCTAGAGATGCCTGCTTGGATTAAAGCCTTTGTGCAGTTTAAACAGGGAAAATGGGTCACATAACAATGGCAGTCTTTCACAGGTATCCCTTCCTTTGCACAATAAAGGAGAGCATTCATCTCTGCATGAATCGTGGCGATACAATGACCGTCTCTCATATGATGTCCTACATCATCACAGTGGGGGTTTCCCGCAACGGACCCGTTATATCCCGTTGACACAATTCGATTATCTTTATTTACAATGACACAGCCTACATAGGCTCGATCGCAGGTTCCTCTTGTGGCGACCGTTTTTGCCAATTCCATAAAATACTGATCCCAAGATTTTCTCATAAAACCTCCTTATATTGTTGTTTTCGTTAATTGTAATTATATCGAAAGCCGAGGTGAAATGGAAAGGTGTTTTATATGAAACACAGGTTAAAGATAGGTATAGGTGAGATTATTTCATAATAATTACATAATTAGTATATATACTCAAGAAGTACAGAGATGAATCTATACCCTTGTTTTTTATCAGTTTCTCCTCCCAATTATGTTTTAGAATAATATTTTTTTCATGAACTGATAAGAAACAGAAAATCTGCCTGAGAATTCAGGCAGATTTTTTTGTGAGAAAAAACCTTTCTTCCCAGATATGATAAAATAAAAAATATAAGGAGGGATGATATGGGAAAAATTCGTCTTTTTATGGACAGCCATAAAAGTGCTATTTATCTTCTAAGGTATATCGCAGTCGCATTGCTTTTGACCATTATAGTTATAGGGGTGGACTATTTCGGGATTGGGAAAGGTTTCATTCCAGAACTGCTGCTGACAAAAATTGATGTAGCCAGATCAATATTAACGGCCCTCAGTGGTTCCTTTCTAACGATTACAACTTTTACTTTTTCTACGATACTTTCCGTACTGTCGACCTATTCTTCTAATTATTCTCCAAGAGTCGTGGAAAATTTCTTAGCTAAAAAGATCACGATGAAAGTATTGGGGTTATTTGTCGGCGGATTTATTTATTCTATTATGACTCTATTTTTCATGAAAACTTCAGATTTGGGTGTTATGGTATTATCTGCTACTGTAGCTATAATTTACACAATATACAGTGTAATAAATTTTGTTATTTTCATCTTTTCTGTTTCTTCGCTGATACAGTCTGGAAATTTAATTGTGAATACATTTCGAGAAAGTGCGGAAGTGATCGAACGTTCCATTGAGGAAATCAGCGATATGGAAAGGATATCCGATTACAGCTTGGAAAGTTATCATTACAAGGAGGATTTTTATATAGACTGCGATGGTTTCTTAGAACTGATCGAACTAGAGGAACTGCTTGAAAAGCATAAGGATCAGGAAGGGATGCTGGTTATCCATCCGTCTATAGGAGATTTTGTATCGAGAAATCAAAAAGTTGCCTCTCTTTATTACAATGACTGGAGCCATTTGGCAGAGGATAATCTTCCGGGTTTAAAGGAAGAACTCCTTAAAAGTTTTACTGTAAAAGAAAAAAGAATTACAACAAAAGATTATAAATATTCGATACAAAAAATTATCGACATCGCACTTCGAGCGATATCGCCAGGAATTAACGATCCGAATACTGCTATGAAGTGTCTGGATTTTGCAGGAGTACTTCTTGGAAAAATCAGTACAGTAGAAGGATGCTACAATTGTTCTAAGACTGAAGATTCAAGGCTTGCGGTAATCTATGAAAGCTTTAATCTAAAGAAAGACTTGGAGGATTCCCTAAATCAGATCGTATTTTATGGAAAAGAAGATCTATTTGTCGTATCGGCGGTGATGGATGCACTGCTGTCCTCTTATCATCAAGCAACAAAAGAAAACAAGGAGATTATTCGAGACTATTCTAATTATGTTTATGATAGAACGATTGACAACTTTCAGCATGAAAGAGAAAGAAAAATAATCGACAGCCGTTACGAACTGCTGAACTTTAAGGAAAACCAAGTATAGCTTAGAAAGAATGGAGAGGTACTATTATGAAAAATTCTTTGAACAAAAAAGAATGGTCCTGGATTCTTTACGACTGCGGGAATTCAGCCTATTCTATGGCGATTACCACGGCTTTTCTTCCCTTGTATTTCACTATGTTTCGAGCCGGAGAAGGGATGGATTTAGGTTATTTTAATTCCTTAGCATCGGTTATAATCGCTATAATCAGTCCGATTTTAGGAACCTATGCGGATTATAAAGGCAAGAAGAAAAAGATGTTTGCTTTGTTTGCTCTCGGGGGAATTTTTTCCACCCTGGCTTTGGCCTTTGTTCCATATGGAAACTGGCAGCTTCTGATCTTTTTCTTTGTACTTTCTGCGATCGGTTTCGCAGGGGCAAATGTATTTTACGATTCCTTTTTAGTGGATATCGCATCCGATGAAAGGATGGATAAAGTTTCTTCCTTTGGGTTTGCATTCGGTTATATTGCAAGTATTATTCCCTTTGGTATTTCCCTGGCTGTGATTTATCTTGCGGGAATGGAAGAGTTTCTGGGCTTTCAGATCGTCTTCGGTATTACAGCCCTCTGGTGGCTGATACTGACTCTTCCTCTTCTTAAGAATGTAAAGCAGATCTACGGAGTAAATCCGGAGAAACACACAGTTGTGAACAGTTTTAAACGATTAGGATCGACGCTTTCTAGAATCCGAAGCCATAAGCAGATCTTTGTCTTCCTTTTGGCCTATTTTCTCTATATCGATGGAGTGGATACGATTATAAAAATGGTAGTTCCCTATACAGAGCAGATTCTAGGCGGCGGGCTGAATATGTTTATGCTCTTAGGAATTCTTCTAGTCATACAGATTATCGCCTTTCCCTGCGCCATAGCCTATGGGCTTCTGGCGAAAAAATTCGGTACGAAAAGAATGATTCAAGTTGGAATTATTACGTATATTATTGCCGTCTTTTTCGCTTCTCAAATCAACTCCGTGGAGCAGATTTTTATACTAGGAGCCTTAGTCGGTTCTGCCCAAGGCGGGATTCAGGCGCTTTCCAGATCCTATTATGCAAAAATTATACCGAAAGAAAACAGCAACGAGTTTTTCGGCTTTTACAATGTGTTTGGAAAGTTTGCAGCGATTATCGGACCTCTTGTCATGAGTCTCGTTACAGATATTACAGGCAATGCAAGACTATCGATCTTCGGGATTCTACCGCTGTTTATAATCGGTTTTATTATTACAATATTTCTAAAAGAAGAAAAAGTTTAATTTACCCCTGTACATTTCTATTTTATTTTTATATAATAACTCGCAATGACAACTTAGCGAGGTGAAATTGTGAATAAAATATATTCAGTCAAAGTATTATTAGAACATTTAATCGAAAGACCTGTCTTTGAAGAAGTTGTTTTGGAAATTGAAGGTTCTTATGAAGATATTGATAAGAAAGTAATGGAATATGTACAGCTTTTAAACAAAAATGGCGAAGTAGTACGTTTAACCGAAATCGAAAACTACAGCGAGCCGATACCGGCATTAGATTGTATCGGAGTAAAAGAAGTATACAGCGAATATTTATAGAGTTAAAAAAAGACATCCAAGGGGTGTCTTTTTTGTTTGGGCAAAAGCTTCAAAAGAAAGAGTGAGAGAGTGGAGTGGTGGAGGAAAAATGAGAGGGGCGTTCATTTTTCTGCATAGTAAAAAAGATGGGATGATTTTATTATGTAGGCAGTTAGAGAAGCGGGTGTTGTTAAAAGGATAAAGGGGATCCTTAAAATTGATAGTCTGTCTGCAGCTTGCGAATTTTCTAGAAAGCTTTTTTGATATCTTTATGGAGAAGGAGTAGAATAACCATAAATCTTATTGTAATAGAACTATAAAGAGAGAAGGTTATACAATGAAATTTAGTTTCATGAAAGATGTGGAGAGTATCCCCTTTAAGATTGGTTTGCGGACAACAAAAACAGTGATCGCAGTTTTTCTTTGTTTTGCCATCGATGCCTTTAGAACCGGCGGTGTGCCTTTTTATGCGGCTATCGCTGCAGTTCTTTGTATTCAGAAGGATATGGAAAACAGCTGGAAGTTTGCAAAAAACAGAGAGATCGCTACGATTATCGGCGGGCTGTGGGGGATGTTTTATCTTTTTATTGAGAACACATTTTTGTCTATAGATCCTGAAATAATCCGGGAGCTGATTATTTCCCTAATGCTCATTCCTATCATTCATTTTTCAGTGTGGATCAAACAGAAAAATGCGACTTATTTAATGTGTGTCGTATTTTTATCTGTCACTATAACCCATGGAGACGATGTAAGCCCCTTTTGGTTTGCGGGAAACCGTATCTTAGATACTTCCATTGGAATCGGAGTGGCATTGATTGTAAACTATATTCCTTTTGAAAAATTGAGAAAGCTGCGAGACTCTCATAAGTAAAAAACGATGTTTTGTATTTTTCATAGATGGTATATAATAATATTTCAGGAGGACATTTATGGAATATATTGCTTATTTTTATATTTACGCCTTTTTGGGGTGGTGCCTGGAAATAGTTTATCAGGGATTTAAAAAAGGACGTTTTATCAATAGAGGATTTCTTTTAGGGCCGTGGTGTCCTATTTATGGAATAACAGCTCTTCTTATTATAGAAGGAAGCCGCTTTTTCTCCAGCGCCTTAGCAGTCTTTGTTATGACTTTGATAGTAGGAAGTTTGTTAGAACTTATTGTTGGAGTACTTTTGAATTTTTTCTTTCACCAGCGATGGTGGGATTATTCCGAATATCCCTTAAATTTAAAGGGATATATCTGCCCCTTGTTCAGCTTCGGATGGGGGATTTGCGGAGTCTTTCTGATTAAGGTTCTTCATCCGCCGATTCATTTTTTCTATGAGTCTCTTTCAAATACTGCAGTTTCTGCCGTTCTAGGTGTTTTAGCTGTCTTCTTTGCAACAGACATTGTACTTACGATATTGAGTCTTCTTAAGATCAACCGCCGAGTAAAAGAAATCGACGAGCTGAGGGGAATTATGAAAAAGATCAGCGATCAGCTGGGCGAGCAGGTTTATGAACGCAGTACGGAGGCCTTGGATTCCAGACTGGGTAAGCAGATCCAGCTGGATTTTAAAGAAGTAAAAACCCTTAAAGAATTAGGGTTTACAAAAGAAGGGTATGAGAAGGTAAAAGAAATACGGGCGAGAAAAGCATCTTTCCTTGAGAAGCGTTTGATCTCCCAGTTTGAGAAAGCGAGATCCACAAAATACAAAGAAGCCTTTGAAGATTTAAAGAAAAATATCAGAAAAAGAATAGAAGAATAAAAACGGATAGGTATCAGCCAACTGTTGTCTTGATACCTATCCGTTTTTTTAAAAGAAATGCTGGATCTATAAAACTTTTGTTATTTGGATTCTTGCTGGTTTCGGTTTTTTCTTTTGAAAAGCTCTTAGAAGGAAAAATGTAGCAAAGGCAAATAAAATTCCAATGGCGAAGGATCCGATATCTTTATATTCCGGCAAGAGTAAAAAACCGACAAAGATTCCGATTAGAAAGGATAAAAACGGCGTGCCGTAAACAAGGAATGCATCCCTTGCCATCTGTCCTTCCTGAAGATCTATTTCAACAGTGTCTCCTATTTCGACGGCAGGATAGTCGAAAACTTCATATTCTTTATTTTCTCCATGGAGACTGCAGTGGGGACAGCCTTCCCCTTTAGCGGTTTGGTTTTCTTCCGGAACGGATACAATAACGGAGGCTGTTCTTTTTTCGATAACTCGGCCTATTTTTAGCATAGTATACTCCCCTTTATTCATAGTGATCATATAGGACTTATATGCAATAGTATAGTCTTTATAGACTTTCTTGTCAATGACCAGGCTTTGAAAAAGTTGACAGCAGTACAAAGTTTTATTAGTATAAATGGACATCTTTAGAGAAGAAAAAGAGAGGAGGTTCTAGAAAGGATGGATTCAAATCAATTATTTGAGCAGACAAAGCCAATAAAATTATTTTTTATGGCGGCGGTTCCTGGCACTCTTGGTATGCTGGCAGGGTCTTTATATGGTCTTTTGGAAGGGATTTTTGTGGGACAGATCCTAGGGGAAACAGCATTTGCAGCCCTTAATCTCGCCTTTCCTTTTGTGTTTATCAATTTTTCTTTAGCGGATCTCATCGGAGTAGGATCCTCAGTCCCCATATCCATCAGCTTAGGGCAGAAGAAGAGTAAAGAAGCGGATAATTTCTTCACCTGTGCTTGTATTATGATTATTGCTGCCGGAGTTATGATGGGGACTCTTCTTTATCTAGGAGCTCCTGTTTTCATCGGAATGCTAGGAGCAGAGGGAGAGCTTAAAGACTTGGCAGTAAGCTACATGCGTGTCTATGCACTTTTTTCTCCTGTTACGACTTTGATCTTCGCCATGGATAACTATTGGAAAATATGCGGCAGAATTCGGGGAAGTATGTATCTTAATATATTTATGTCTATTCTTTCCGCCCTTTTTATTTTCTTAGGATTAGTCGTTTTTCGATTGGGCCTTGTGGGGTCTGCATTGGGAAACTGCCTCAGCCTTTCTATTTGCGTTGTACTAGCAGCAGCACCCTTTCTGCGGGGAAAAGAAACACTTCGTTTCCGTAGACCGGCTTTTAGTATTTCCCTGATCCGAAGAGTTATAACTACAGGCATGCCTACTTTCTTAAACAATGTTGCAGGAAGGCTTACATCGATTATTATGAACCGTGTACTGATTCTTTTAGGAGGAGCGGGAGCTGTAGCGGTTTACGGAGTGTTGATGTATGTAGGAGATTTTATTCAGATGATTTTGTACGGCGTCTGCGATTCTTTACAGCCGGCGATCGGATACAATTGGGGAGCGGGAAATTTAAAGCGGGTAAAAGAGATTGGGAAGTATTGTTTTATAGGAAGCGGTGTGGTGTCCCTGTTCTCTTTTTTAGCCTCCTTTTTCTTTCCAGAGACCATCACAGGACTCTTTATTCATTCCGAGGGTACTGCAGCAACAGCGGCTTCTGCAGCTGCACTGGTGATTTTTAGTTTCACCTTTATCACAAGATGGTTCGGGTTTTCAGCTCAAAGTTTTCTAATAGCCATTAACAAATCTTTCCCCGCAACGATTCTTTCCCTATCGAATGCCTTAATTGTACCTGTAGCTTTAATTCTCCTGTTCTGGCCCTTAGGACTAACAGGACTGTGGCTGAATTTTCCGGTAACCTCATTAATAATCGCTTTGCTGGCATTGTTTTTATTAAAAAAAGGGTTAGGTGAAAGAAAGTATAGAGAGCTTAAAAGAAGAGTGTGAGAGTGGAGATGTGGAGAAGAAATGAAAGGAACGTTCATTTTTCTACATAGTAAAAGACGGGCGGGTTTCTTTAGAGTAAAAAAGTATCGGCTTTACCTTGCACAGGAAAGCCGATACACAAAATTATTCACACACCTATTATTTCCACAGTGAAATTAGGATATTTGTAAAAAATATTCGAGAACTTTTTGTTTCTAATAAGCAGTAAAAAAGTGTTCCTATTATTTTCATTAACAACTCCCTCTAGCACACTTCACACTGCTTCTAGGTTCTTCATACTTTCTTTTAGAGTCTTCTAAGTGCTTCTCCTTTAATCTCTTCTTGATGCCAAGGGATCAGGGCGAAATGATGGTTCGTGTCTTTATCTACACGGTTGATCCATTCTATTTCATGATTTGCTTTAGCTTTTAGAAGTTCGTTTTTCGTATCTGTTAAATAAAGAGAAGAGTTGATAATCCACCATCTGCTGGAGATTCCTGCCCTTTTCAGATCTTCTTCTAAGCGGGTCGCCTCATAAACTGGAGTTGCCTCTGCCAAAGTTACGATAATCACTTCTGTTTCTTTCTCATTTCGAAGAGTAGGAAGAAGTCTTTTTACACTTTCCGGAATATTGCCATGGGAGCGTTCGATTTCTTTGTGATAGCTTTGAGTCGCATCTAATAATAAAAGGGTGTGTCCTGTAGGTGCTGTATCGATCACAACGATTTTATCTCGAGACTGGTCTACTACTTCGGAAAAGGCTCTAAAAACGGCGATTTCCTGGGTGCATGGAGAAGCAAGATCTTCTTTAATATAGTCTAAATCTTCTTCAGATAGGTTTTCTCTCGCTTTTGATAGAACTTCTTCTTTGTATTTTTCTAATTCTTTTTCTTCATCAATAAAGCTTGTTGTAAGATTTTCGCTGTCCTGGATAACGTACTGCAAATGGGCTGCAGGATCGGTAGTAGCAAGATGAACCTGTTTTCCTCTGTCGGCTAAGCCTAAAGCGATAGCTGCAGCGATAGTTGTTTTGCCAACCCCGCCTTTTCCCATAGTGAAGATTACTTTCTTATTTTCTTTATCCAAACGATCGATAATATCCTGGAGTTTTTTTGGGTTTTCTGTTAAAAGGCTTTCTTCTTGGGTCTGATAATGATCCTCTTTCAACAAGGATCTTACGTTTTCGATTCCGGTAATATTATAGGCCCGAAGAGGGATATAGTATGTTTTTAATGAGGATAAAGAAGCTGGTTTCTTTTCTAACTCCTTC
>JAAZME010000010.1 GCA_012798975.1 Gallicola sp. | reverse complement strand
TTATAAAACTACTATAAAGAAACAGAAAAAAGGCATAGATGAAATCTATGCCTTTCCCTTTGCTTATTCTACTATTCCGCTTTCTACAACAATACTGTCGGGACTTACTGTATCACCATATACAGGAGCTAAGTTTTCTTCGTAATTTTTATGGAAGAACTGTTCTTCTCCTATTTTTTTGATTTCTTTATTAATCCAGTCTAATAATTCCTGATTTCCTTTTGCAACAGCTGGTGCGATGGTATCAATTTCGCCTAATGAATCGACCCCTACTGAGAACCCGTCGTTTTGAAGAGCCCATGCCAATACTTCTGTATTATCTGTAGATAGGGCATCTCCTCTGCCGTCTATAAGAGCATTGAATGTCTCTGTATATTGATCGAATTTTACAAGCTCTACTTCAGGATAATTTTGTGTAAAATACGTTTCCGCTGTTGTACCTTTTGCTACAATAAGCTTTTTCCCGTTAAGCTGTTCCGGAGAAGTAATTAAAGCATTATCCGGAGAGACGATTCCAAGAGAGACCTTCATATATGGAAGTGCAAAATCAACAGCCTCTTTTCTTTCCTCTGTGACTGTAAAGTTCGCTAATATCAAGTCGACCTTCCCAGATTTAAGATACTCTACTCTGTTTGCCGGCTCAGTGGATACATATTCTGCTTCTACTCCCAAATCTTTGGCTAGACGGTCTGCAAATGTTACATCATAACCTTTGTAAGCGCCTGTCTCATCGATATATCCAAATGGATTCTTATCGCTGAAGACTCCTATTTTGATAGAACCGCTTTTTTTAATATCCTCTAAGGAACGATAAATATTGCTCCCGCCCTCGTTGTTTTGTTCATTGCTGCCTCCGTTAGATCCGCATCCTGCTGCAAGTATTGCTACAGCTAAAGATGCCAGAACAATCTTAAATAATTTCTTCATTGTTTAATTCCTCCTTTTGGAATGTAAATGTATTTAAAAATTTCTTTGCACGGTCTGTTTTCGTATGGTGAAAGAAATCTTCAGGTTTAGCCATTTCTACAATTTCTCCCTGATCTAAAAATACAATTCGGTCTGCTACTGCTTCTGCAAACTGCATTTCATGAGTTACAATGATCATCGTCGATCCAGCTTCTGCCAGTTCCAGCATAACATCTAGAACTTCACGAACCATTTCCGGGTCAAGAGCCGCTGTAACTTCATCAAAGAGCATAATTTCCGGATCCATAATCAAAGCTCTTACAATAGCAACACGCTGTTTTTGTCCTCCTGATAATTGTCTTGGATAATCCTCCTTCCGATCTAAGAGCCCTACACGATCTAGAAGTTTTTCAGCCTTTTTCAACACTTCGTTCTTCTTTCTTTTCTGAGCTTTCATCGGTCCTAATAAAATATTATCCATAATTGTCATATGAGGAAATAATTCATAAGATTGAAAAACCATTCCAATTTTTTGCCGAACTTCAGTCCACTTTGTTTTAGGATCGGTTAAAAGCTGATCTCTCAAGTAGATTTCACCAGATTGTATTTCTTCCAATCCGTTAATACAGCGTAAAAGCGTACTTTTGCCGCAGCCGGAAGGGCCAATCACCACTACAACCTCTCCTTTGTGAATGTCTAGGGAAAGATCTTTTAAAATCGGACCATTTCCATAATCTTTCACGATATTGTCTATTCTTAATAATGTCTCTGTCATACTACTCTCCTAATTCCAGCGTCGTTCTAAATACTTCGCAAATCTTGATATCGGCCAGCAGACCAGAAAATAGATAAAAAAGATCGCTCCGTATATCCATAAAGCTGCATCCGGTGCTGTATATCGATTTGCTTCGATAATCTGCTGTGCGACCTTCATGACCTCAACTACGCCGATTAAAACGATGATAGACGTTGTCTTAATCATTCTTGTAGCCAGATTAATCGCTAAAGGTATCAGCCTTTGAAGAGTCTGGGGTACAATGATATATCGATATATGGAAGACTTGCTTAATCCTAAGGCTTCCGCAGACTCTCTTTGATGGTTTGGTATGGAAATTACAGCACCTCTTACAAGATCTCCCATTTCTGCCGTACCCCATACCGTAAAAATGATAATCGCAGATACTTCGCCAGATAAATTGATTCCAAACGACCTTGTAAAACCAAAATATACGATAAATAATAAAACCAGCTGGGGCATAATTCGAACAAACTCCAAATAGAATTTGGTTATAAACCTTATGATTTTATTTTTTCTTGTCATTATAATACCCAGTATAATCCCGAAAAAGATAGAAAGCAGTATCGATATAAGCGATATCTTAAGAGTTACGCCTAACCCTTCCATCAGACGGGCGAAGTTATTGCCTAAAAAGAGAACTCTAAGACCCAAATCCTGCATAACGAAGCCTCCTTTCAAGCCATGAAGCAAATAAAGAGATTGGCAGAAGTATAATTAAATAGGTGATTACAAGCATTAACAGCGCCTCGTCTGTTTTATAATACAGCCCGATTAAATCTTTCGCCACATACATTAAATCCGGCAAAGCAATCACGCTGAATACCGACGTCTCTTTAATTAAAAATATTATATTTGCAATAATTCCCGGTATCGATACAGATAAAGCCTGTGGGAGAATAATATATCTCATAATCTGATTTTGAGTCAGACCCACACTCATTCCTGCAGAAATCTGAACTTTATCGATAGATTCCAACCCGCTTCGAAAACTCTCCGCCATATAGCTGCCCCCTAGAAAACTAAGTCCTATTATCCCGCAGGCCGTTGAACTTAAACTGATACCGATTTTCGGCAGCCCGAAATACAATAAGAACAGCTGCACTAAAAGAGGAGTATTGCGTGATAATTCGATATAAATCGCTGCTATATTTCTTAACACAGGGACTTTATAATATCCAGCATAAGCACTAATTAGCCCGATTAAAACAGATAAAAGAAT
>JAAZME010000117.1 GCA_012798975.1 Gallicola sp. | reverse complement strand
CATAGCAACGCCTAAAACGACTCCGAATATCAACGCCAGGAAATATCCTTTTAAAACCCTTAATGTACTCACGCCGATATCGTTAAACAGCTGTCCGGAAGCTATATGCTTCAAAGCTCTGTTTATTAAATCGCCGATAGGCGGAAGCATTAAGAAAGAAACACTGCCGCTTTCCGCCACAATAAACCAGGCAGCTAGGATGGTTATAGGCAGGATCATCCCCAGGGTCCAGTAGTTGAATTTTTTTGAACGTTCACTCATTCCTTTTGCTCCTCTTTTATCTTATTTAAATACCTGCTATCTATAAAATCATCATAATCAACCGTTCTTTGTATAAAATCGCTCTTCAGAAGAAACTGTTCGATCTCTTTCATCTGCTCTATATTCTCTTCTGTAATATTGAGAGGGTAACGTTCTTTCAATTCTTCTGTGCGTACAGCTTTGTCTACATAGTGTTTGCTGAATCCGCTGGCCTCTTCGTAGAGCTCGTAGAAAGCTTCCGGATTTTCCATGATTTTATCTCGCGCTCTAAATTCTGCTCGGATCACGGCTTCCGTTACTTCCGGATGTTCCTTTACAAAATCAGGTTCTCCTACAAAGGCAAACAAATCCCAGTATCTGTTTTTGTCTTCTTCGGAACTGGAATGAATAATCTTTCCCCCTTCTTTAAGGATCGCTTCGTCCTGTCCCATACTCACTACGCAGGCATCCACTGCATTTGTGATTAGAGCTGAAATTCCTTCTGGAACATTCATATTTACAAGCTCCACTTCCTCAGAAGAAATTCCGGCGTCTTCTAAGATTTTAAAGATGTATTCCTGCACTGCTGTTCCTCTCTGATAAGCTATAGTCTTTCCTCTCAAATCTCCTGCTTTTTCGATACCGGAATTTTTAGAAGCGGCAAGTTCCCATGCCGGTCTCTTTCCATCGACATTTATAAGTGTTGTATTCATGCCGTTGGCCTTTCCTAAAACTGCAGCCATGGCGGCGTAAGTTGTATACTGCAGATCTCCGGCCAATATACTTTCTTGAATTTCCGGCGCCGCTCCTAGATATCCCACAACTTCCGCCTGATACCCTAACGGCTCAAGTTCTTCGTTTAAATAGCCGTAATGATCCGCAACAGCTAATGTTCCTCCTTGCCAGTTTCCTCCAGAGGAAGGATAGCCGATTTTTATGATCTCCAGTCCTTCCGCCATTTTCTCTCCTGCGGCATTGGAAGAACAGCCGGCTGCAAAAATCAGCGATAAAAGGATCAGCAGTTTCTTTATCATAAGCCCGCTCCTTTTATTTCCCAAAAGATGTTACACAAAAGTTCACTACTTCCTCTTCCGCCTCTTCTTCTCCCATACCTGTTACCTTTTTCACCTTCGGATCTACCCCTTCAACTGAAGTGACTTTTCCGGTTCCTTCTCCCGGTGATGCGTTCTTTACTCTAAAACTAGACACATCGACAGGTTCGATGGATATTTCTTCCGGTTTTTCTAGTTGAGGTACCCACTCATATGGGACACGGTATGCTCTATAAACCATATTCAAACGGTGATTCTTTAAATTTTTATAATATGGGTTGATATACTCCCAAACAATTTCATGATCTTTTGTCACTTCGATCAGCCTTCCGTCGGAACCTTCGGTTATTAAAGTATTTCCGTTCGGAAGCCTTTGTGCAGAGCTGATATAAGGACTGTAGAATTTATAAGCGTCAAATCTTAGATTACCGGCTTCTTCTGCTGTATACTGCCATACCACTTCCAATGTAGCTGGATCTATTTCTAAAACCCTTGATGTGTCTCTGATGGCGTTGTTTACACCGTTTCTGCATCCCGGATTACCCGCTCCGTAGCCTCCCCAGCCTCCGTTGTCAAAAACGAGAAGGTTTCCTTCTCCCGGAAGTCCTCTTGGAATCATATGAAGATGATGCTGTCCGATAATCCATCCGATTTCTTTTGTTTTTTCGTTTTCATCAAAATCCGGACCTAACTTCCAAACTACT
>JAAZME010000200.1 GCA_012798975.1 Gallicola sp. | reverse complement strand
CAGATGCAGAACCTGTCTCTGCTTGGCATCCTCCTTCTGCGCCGGCAAAGTTTGCATAGTAGCCTATAATCTGACCGATTCCTATAGACGTAGCCATCCCCATCAAAAGCTCATCCATAGAAAGATTATATTTTCTTTTAATAGAAATAAAAGCCGCCGGCAAAATCCCTGAAGATCCTGCTGTTGGAGAAGCTACAATTTTACCCATATTTGCACTGGTTTCCAATGTAGAAAATGCCATACTCATAGCATCGATTAAAAAATCTCCTGCCAGCGTATCGCCGCTTTTCTTATAGTCCTGCATTTTTTTAGCAAAACCGTCGATCATCCCTGTTTTTGAAAGAACCGGATTCTCTAAAGTCTCCGTTGCGGATCCTTCCATAACTTTGAGCATCTCTTTTAATTCATTTAATATCTCTTTTTGCTCTTCTTCGTCTTTTGCTGCATCTTCGATAACCAATTGGCCGATCGATTTACTTTCTTTTTCGCAATAATCTATTATTTCTTGGGCCTTGAAATACATTTGATTCCCTTCCTGTATCCTTGAACATATTTAGCATAGATAAAGCCTTCCATATTCTCTATTTCTCTTTCCGCTTCCTCGGATAATTCATCGTATAAATCGATAACCATCGTAACAGAGTCTTCTTCCTTTGTCGTTTCAATTCCTGCGATACTATAATTGTGTTCGCTTAAATAAGAACTGATTTTCGCAATAATTCCAAGCTGCTCTTTGTATTTTAAGAGAATGGTAGGATATTTGCTGTTAAACTCGATCTCGATTCCGTTAATATTTGTGATAACTATATTTCCCCCGCCGATAGAAGCCCCGATAATTTCCGAAACACTTCCATCTCCATAACTTAAAATGATTTTTACAGTATTGGCATGGATCGTATGACCCCCTTCTATGCGGAACTCGTAATGAACGCCGTTTTTCTCTGCAATCTCAAAAGAATCCCGAATTCTTTCATCGTCTGGAAGAAAACCCATAATTCCTGCAAGAAGGGCCTTGTCTGTACCATGGCCTTTATAGGTCTTTGCAAAGGATCCGTACAAAACAAATTCCACCTTTGTAAATCCTTCTCCTGCAATATAGAGGGCTGTGTTGGCGATTTTTACGGCTCCTGCTGTATGGGAGCTGGAAGGACCGATCATAATCGGACCCATTACATCAAAAATACCGTATTTCATCATTTGCCTCTCTCTTAAAATAATATTTGTTCTAACATAGGAATGGTCACTATAGATAAAATGGTTGATACAAAAACACCAATCGTCGACACTTCCAAATCCACCTTGTATTGTGTTGCCAAGATCACAATAAGCGATGCTGCCGGAAGACCTGCATTTATAGTAAGAAGCTCAATAAGCTTTGGATCCTCCACAAAAAGACCTGCTATAAAAAAGACTGCCGTCGGAATGGCAATCAGTTTTACTAAAGAAATAATCACAGTCTTATAGTCCTTAAGAGCATTCTTCATCTCAATTTCTCCTAGAGAAAATCCGATTAGTATCATAGACAGCGGAACTGTCGTATTTCCAATAGATGCCAAAGGACTTCGTATAAATTCAGGAACATTCATCGGTATAAAATAAAGAACCAACGCCATAACTGCCGAAACAAGCCCCGGCGATAATAAATTTTTCCAATGAAAAGAGCTGGTCTTTCCTCCTGCCTTTGCAAAAGAATACACTCCATAGGAAAACATCAAAATATTGAAAGGCATATTAATCAGTACTGAAATAAAGACTGCGCTTTCGCCAAAAAGCGAACGAAATATCGGATAGCCCATATAGCCTACATTTCCAAAAATCAGCATAAATTTATAAATTGTTCCGTCTTCTTTAAAAAATGGAAATATCCGAATAAATAGATTGCCGAATAGAATCATCCCGGCATAAAAGATAATACCCGTTAAGAGCAGATAGAATACATTCAGCTGAATGTTTTTCGTTTCCTCCCCCAGTACCGAAGCAATAATCAAAGCCGGTGTGGTGATATTTACAACAAGATTGGAAATCTCGTTGTTCGTATTCGCCGTAATAAACTTTGCCTTATTTGCAGCAAAACCGATCACCATCATTATAAATAAAATAAGCATTGTTTCCATTAAAGGAGTCATCTTATCATCCCCTCTCGTTAATTACACCCTTATTATACACTATTTTGAGAAAAATTTAATTATATTTTTAATAAACTTTCACTCTTAAAAGAAACTATCTTTCATAACATCCCCTGCAGCTTTAAAACAAGAGAATCTTTTCTTTTAATTCTTCAATAATTTCCACTCTTAAGAACACCCTATCATGGCAATTTTTCACAAATAATATCCTCAAACTATAAATTCCCCTTTACAAATAAAATTTCTTTGATATACTTAAATTATCTTCAGGGCAGGGAGCGTTTCCCGACCGGCGGTAGAGTCCGCGCGCCTTTTTAGGCTGAACCGGTGTAATTCCGGTACCGACAGTATAGTCTGGATGAAAGAAGACGGTATTATTGTCGAATACAATAATATTATTTTTAACTATCAACGCCCTGATATTATCAGGGCGTTTTTTTATTGGAGGTAAAGAGATGGATCATGAATATTGGATGGACCTTTGTCTTAAACTTGCTTCTCAAGCAGACAACCGCATCCGGTCCAATCCGAAAGTCGGTTGTGTCATTATAAAAGAGAATCGGATTATCGGCAAGGGTTTTCATGAAGTCTACGGTGAAGCCCATGCAGAAGTAAAGGCCTTTGCAAATGCAAAAGAAGATGTTCAAGGAGGGACTCTTTATGTAAATCTGGAACCTTGTTCCCATTACGGAAAGACTCCTCCATGCTGTGAAAAGATTGTGGAAAAGGAGATTTCAAAAGTTGTTATCGCCATGGAAGATCCAAATCCTCTTGTAGCTGGAAAGGGCATTCAGTATTTAAAAGATCATGGTGTAGATGTGGTTCTAGGCATAAGAAAAAGGGAGGCAGAAAATCTCAACAGAATTTTTCTCCACTACATAAAATCAGGCCTTCCCTATGTTTTTCTAAAAGGTGCTATGAGTCTTGATGGAAAAATCGCCACAAAAACCGGAGAGTCCCAGTGGATCAGCTGTGAAGAGTCGAGAGAACTCACCCACAGCTGGCGGGGAGAATATCAAGGAATTCTTGCTGGAATCGGAACGATTCTAAAAGACAATCCGAGGCTTACAGCAAGAGGAAATAAAGGAGAAAACCCGATTCGGATTATTCTAGACAGCAGCCTTCGGATTCCTTTGGATGCGAAGATCTTGTCGGAAAAAGGAAAAAATATTATCTTTTACCACCATGGAGAAAAAGAAAAGCTTGAAGCCTTAAAGGATTTTGAAAACACAGAACTTGCTGCTGTTTCTCTAAAAGAAGAGGAGCTTCATCTTTCAGAAGTGCTGAAAGTTCTAGGCCAAAAGGGAATTTCTTCTATCTTTGTAGAAGGCGGCTCGAGGATCTTTGATTCCTTTTTCAGAGAAAAGGCTGCAGATGAATGTGCCATTTTTATCGCTCCCCTTATTATAGGAGGCGAAGAAGGAATTTCTCTTGTCGGAGGAAAAGGCATCTCCCGTCTGGAAGATTCCTACCGGTTAAAAGAATGGACTGCTCAAAAAATCGGAGAAGATTTCCTTCTTCGAGGACGAAAGGAGACTTTATGTTTACAGGAATCGTAGAAGAAATCGGCCGGATTATCGGTATCGAAAAAAAATCAGAATCTATGGTGCTGACTATAGAGGGAGAAAAGGTTCTAGAGAATACTGCTATCGGCGACAGTATCGCTACAAACGGTATTTGTCTTACTGTTACTTCCCTTGGAGAAAACAGTTTTACAGCAGATGTAATGCCGGAAACAGTCTACCGTACCTCCCTTGAGAACCTCTCTTCTGGAACAGAGGTGAATTTAGAAAGAGCTCTTACTTTAAACAAGCCTCTGGGAGGGCATATGGTTCAAGGCCATATCGACGGGACAGGAACCCTTTCTTCTACCGAAAAAAAAGGCAACAGTCTTTTAATGACCATCACCGCAAAACCTTCCCTTCTAAAATATATCGTAGAAAAAGGATCCATTGCTTTAGACGGAACGAGCCTTACTGTTGTCGCTGTTACTGAAAACGACTTTACCGTCTCCCTCATTCCACAGACTTTGGAAGATACCATTCTTTACAAGAAAAAGAATGGAGACCGGATCAATATCGAATGCGATATTTTAGGAAAATATGTAGAAAAACTGCTTTCTTTTCAGGAAACAAAAGAGGAGCGGATCACAGAAGAGTTCTTAGGAAAATACGGATTTTTATAGGAGTAAGAGATGAAAAAATTTGATACGATCGAAAAAGCGTTAGAAGATTTAAGAGCAGGAAAGATTATTCTAGTTACCGATGACCCGGATAGAGAGAACGAAGGGGATTTTATCTGTGCGGCAGAATTTGCCACTACAGAAAATATCAACTTTATGGCCTGCGAAGGCAAAGGTCTGATCTGTATGCCTATGAGCAGTCAAATGGCCATGAAGCTTGCCCTTGACCCCATGGTTTCCGTCAATACGGACAATCATGAAACAGCCTTTACTGTCTCTATCGACCATGTGGATACGACCACAGGTATTTCTGCCGAAGAACGTGGTTTTACGGCGAGAAAGCTGATCGAAGAAGGGGCGCGCCCTGAAGATTTTAGACGTCCCGGCCATATGTTTCCCTTGATTGCAAAGGAAAAGGGAGTCTTGGTACGAGAAGGCCACACGGAGGCAACAGTGGACTTGATGCGCCTTGCAGGGCTTGAAGAATGCGGTCTCTGCTGCGAAATCATGGCAGAAGACGGTACGATGATGAGTAAAACCGAGCTTCTTCAAAAAGCGGAAGAATGGGATATGACCTTTATCACCATAGAAGATCTAAAACATTACCGCTTGATGAACGAAAACCATGTAGCACGTGTTACAGCAGTACCTATGCCTACAAAATACGGAGAGTTTACTGCTTACGGATATGTAAATACGATAAACGGCGAACATCATGTAGCCCTTGTAAAGGGAGATATCGGAAAGGGCGAAGACGTGCTCTGCCGTGTCCACAGCGAATGTTTAACAGGAGACACGTTCGGATCTCTTCGCTGCGACTGCGGAGATCAGTTTGCAAAGGCCATGACTCTTGTCGAAGAAAGGGGACGGGGAATTGTCCTTTATATGCGTCAAGAAGGAAGAGGCATCGGCTTAATCAACAAACTCCGTGCTTATGAACTCCAAGAACAGGGCTATGATACGGTAGAAGCGAATCTCAAACTCGGTTTTCCTGCGGAGATGAGGGAATACAGTATCGGTGTACAGATTCTAAAAGATCTAGGGGTTAAAAGCTTAGAGCTTATGACCAACAATCCAGACAAAATAGAGGGCTTGGAAGAATACGGTCTCTCCATTACAAAAAGAGTTCCCATCGAAATCAAACCTCAAGAAAAAGATGAGTATTACTTAAAAACAAAAAAAGAAAAGATGAACCACATCTTACACTTAACAAGATAAAATGAAAGGAAAAATCATGAAAAATTATAACGGAAATTTAATCTCAGAAAACAAAGAATACGCCATCGTCGTAGGACGTTTCAACGAATTTATCGGAAGCAAACTTTTAGACGGAGCTATCGATACTCTTCTTCGCCATGGAGTGAAAGAAGAAGAAATCCATATCTACTGGGTTCCGGGAGCTTTCGAAATCCCCTTGATCGCAAAGAAAATCGCAAACAAGAAAATCCACAGCGCCGTTATCTGTCTTGGAGCTGTGATAAAAGGAAGCACGGCCCATTTCGATTTCGTAGCTGCCGAAGTTTCAAAAGGCATAGCCCAAGTATCCCTGCAGTCAGAAATCCCTGTAATCTTCGGCGTCCTTACAACAGACACGATCGAACAAGCCATCGAACGAGCCGGAACAAAAGCCGGCAACAAAGGAAGCGAAGCCGCCTCCACTGCCATTGAAATGGTAAATTTAATCGAGCAGATTTAAAAATAAAGTGTGTAAGAGGGGAGTGTGGAGATATGGATGAAAACGGAAAAACTTTCGTTTTCTACATATCAAAAAACGCTCTCCCTATATCTGGACACAAGTTACTTACCCATGTCGTGATCAGACCCGAGTTGCACCACCCTACTACCTACTGCCTATAAACTATCTTTTCCCTAGGTCGCAAAGCGATCCTGCCTAGTGCCGCAGGCATCTCCCCTAGCCGCCGCAGGTGTGCTGCCTGTGCTGCGAAAGCAGTCACGCCTATCTTCCCAAACAAAAAATCCCCCCGCAAGGGGATTTTTTATTTAGGGAAATAGGTTGTTTGGTAATTGAATTTATCTCCTCGAGCTAAACTTACAGTAAATTCTATGATTTTATCTTCTTTATCATAGCTTAAACGGTTGATTTTTAAACAAGGATCTCCATTTCTTACCTTTAAAGTATCTGCCTGATATTTATTGAGAGAGGATACGGAGAAAATTTCATTGACTCTATAAATCTTTCTTCCATATTTTTTTTCAAATATTTCGTATAGCGGCAGTTCTTCTAATAAAGGTTTTGTGATTTCGGGAAAATCATCGTATTTTATAAAAGTCGTTTCAAACAGCAGAGGCACATCATTGGAAGAACGCAGCCGAACGATACGGATAATCAAGTCCTCGTCTTCCAAACTCATTCTTTCTGCCACTAAACTGTTGACTCTTTCGATGTGATATTCCAAAATATCGGTACGAGGTACTTTTCCCATCTTTTTCGTCTGCTCTGTAAAACTGTAGTAGTCTGACAGATTATGGCGAAGGATGGCCGGATTCTGAACAAAAGTCCCCTTCCCCTGTATCCTTTTTATATAACCGTTTAATTCCAAATCCGCGATGGCGTTTCGAACTGTGGTTCTGCTCACTCCATAATCCTCGCACAACTGTCTTTCCGAAGGAAGCCTGTCGCCTATTTTCATTGATTTTATGTTTTCTCGAAGAGCATTAATCAGTTTATGAGAGAGGGTAGATTTATCTTTCAAGAGTCTCCGTCCATGGTGTTGCTGTATCTTTAATCACTTTGTTTAGATCCTCGATATTTTGAACCCCTGTCTCTTTCAACCAAACATTCCCCTGTTCTGCATTCTCGATAAACACCGGAACGCCGCCTTTCCACGTAGCTCTTCCGCAGAGAACTCCGTTAAATTTGGAGCCTGCTTCTTTTGCAAAATACAAAGTGTCTTGGAAAAGTTCAGTGCTCACTCCTCCGCTTAAGAAAATAAATGGCATGTTTGCGATGTCAGACTGTTCTTTAAAGAATTTCTTCGCTTCTTCTTTTGTATAAACAGCCTCTTCTCCATAGCCTTCTACAAACATCATGTTTACAGGTGTTTCTAGTTTTAACACATCTACATGATACTGAGGTTTCACAAACTCTTTCACTGCTTGGTTTACTTTAAAAGGTCTTACTTTTGCGTATTCTTTTGATTTCATATCATCCATGTTTTTGTCATAGCTGATAATTTCCAAAAAGAATGGAATGTCTTCCCCGACGCATTCGCTTCCTACTCTTTCCACAAAAGCTTTTTTTGGAGTATTGTTTTCTTCTGTATCATCAACATCATAATATAGAAGAATCTTGACCGCGTCGGCTCCCAGGTCTTTTAATCGTTTCACACTCCAGCCTACAAGATATTCCGGTTGGCGGAATTCATCGCGAAAACCTGTAATCTCGTATGCCATAATCAGCCCGCAGTTTTCATCCCGAGCCTTGACTGCTTTTTTCCCATACAAAGGATCTAAAAGAATGGAAGAAGAATAAGGAGTCAGCTCTTTTGCAACAGCAGTTTTAAAGTCTTCAATTTTCTTTGTTCTTTCCTCGTCGCTGAAGCCTGTTACCATTTTTTCCATAGAACCTCTTTGGTCAATGGCAAGGGCTGCAATGACACCATCTTTGTTGGATAATTTTTCTAAGCATGCTTTTTTGTTTTCTGAATATCTCATATGATTTCCTCTACTTTTATTTTCTCTTTCATATCCTCTAAGTGATTTATATTAATATACCCGATTTCTTTTTCTAAAGCATTCAAAACACCAAAACTCATAGCGAGTTTAAAGGTCTCTTTTATCTCTAGCTGATGGCTGATGCCATAAGCAAGCCCTGCTATGGTGGAGTCGCCGCTTCCTACAGAATTTACAGCTTCGATAACCGGAACAGTCATACGGTATAAAGAGTCTTTGTATTTTGCGACAGCCCCCTCTTTTCCCAAAGAGACCATCACTAGCGGGATATCTTTAAACACATCCCCTTTTAGAATTTCTTCTATCTTCAGCTCCTCTTTCTTTAAACCGGTAAGCTCCATAATTTCATCAAGATTGGGTTTGACTGCATAGGGCTTGATCGTCGATTCAAACACAATTTTATGAAGATTCTCTCCAGAAGTATCTACGATAAGCTTTTTATCTTTCGTAATGTCCAGAACCTTTTCCATAAAAGAGTAATCCAGCCCTAAAGGCAGAGATCCGCTGATACAAAAGGTATCTGCTTTTTCTGCTAAGTCTTTTAAAAGGTCTAGAAATTCCTGTTCTTCTTCGGTGCTTATGGTCGGTCCTGCTTCTCTGATTTCTGTAGAAGTATCTTCATGCTGAATCGCAAGAGAAGTTCTCGTTTCTCCTGCTATTTTTATAAAGCGGGATTTGATATTTCTTTCCTTCAAACCTTCCTCTATAAATTCGCCGCTTTTTCCCCCTGCAAAACCTGTTGCCAATAAATCTTCGCCTATAATCTTTAGAACCTTCGAAACATTGAGTCCTTTTCCGCCTGCTGTTTTATTGTAATCATAGCATCTGTTGACTGCATCTAGCTGAAACTCTTCCATATAATAAGAAACATCTATGGAAGGATTTGGAGTAATTGTAATAATCATAGGGAATGTATTGTAACTCCTTTCACTACACGATTCACAGTACCTGTCTTAGAAGGGGTATCTGGAGTGTTGCCTACGCGAATACTTGTGATCAGTGAAATCATCTGAGCAATCATCACATAAGGAAAAGCCAGATAAATATCTTCTAAGCCCTTGTCTTCCAGTTCAAACTTCTCCCATTCTCCTTCTATTTTCCCTTGTGAAAGAGACAAATTCTTCTTGCTGATTCCGTCTAGATGGACTTCTTCCAGCATATCCAGATCATACTGTCTTGTATAAGGATCCGAAGAGACTAAGGACACAATTAAAGTGTTTTCGTTGACAAAAGATTTTGGACCGTGTCGAAATCCCATGCTGCTTTCATTACAGGTTACTACAAGACCTGCTGTCAGTTCCAATATTTTTAATCGGCATTCGTTTGTTAACTTATATAAAGAACCAGAACCTAAATAAACAATCCGGTCAAAATCGAAATCCGTTAGTTTTGTAATCTCTTGTTCTCTTTCGATAATTTCATTTCCTAAAGCAATGATTTTTTCCACCGCTTTTTCTTTTTCTTCCAAAGAGTCTTTTCCAAACACAAAGATTGCAGACAAAAGCATACAAGTAAAGGAACTTGTCATCGCAAATCCTTTATCGTTGGATTTTTCCGGCATATTCAGCACATAAGAATTTTCTTCTTTTGAAAGATTTACAGCAAGTTTTCCTTCTTTCGCACAGGTAATGGCAAGATTATAGAAATCTTTTACCAGTTGTTCTCCCAATTCCACCGCAGCCAGACTTTCTGGACTGTTTCCGCTTCTTGCAAAAGAAACCAGCAATGTCGGTCTGTCTTCTTTAAAGTAAAGCTTCGGACAAGATACCAGATCCGTCGTCCCTATAGACTCGAAGGTCATCTCTTCTCCGTCTTCTAAATAATCTCTTACCGTATTTCCCACATACTCGGAGGTACCGGCTCCTGTAAAAATAACTCGTAACGCTTTTCCTTTTGTATCTATACTCTGAATAAACTTTTCAATTTCTTCTTTATGATTTTTATAAATTCCTAGAGTTTCTTCCCACAGCTTAGGCTGCTGGATGATCTCCTGGAGTGTAATGTCGCTTCCTGATCCGCCGTTTCCTTTGTCGTCAATATTCAGCATTTTTATCACCTCTATTTAACCTTTCCTTAGAATGGTAACTACCAGTTAAAGTATATCCTTTTCCTGCAGACATGTCAATGTATAAAAACATTGAACTTATAAGATTATATTACTTCTTTTTCTTACAATTATTACAATAATATTAAAATATACCAAAAAATATGTTGACGTTTTCCTAAAAAGGTATTATTATATTTGTAATAGGTAACTACCATTTAGTCAGGGGGTCATGATGAAAGAAAGTATATTAGCTGCATCCATTGTAATTCTAGCTTTTATTGCAATCGGATTTATCATTCTCCAAATTGTAAATGCTAAAAATCTTAAAAAAAGCAAGGAGTATTATTCGAATCTCCATACTTCTTTAAAACCGGGAGCAGAAGTCATGCTTACGGGAGGAATTTACGGAACACTTACAAGGGTCAGAGAAGATTATGTAATGGTTGAAATCGCTAAAAATACCGAGATCAAGGTCAGCCGCTACAGTATTAAAGAAATTATATAGGGAGGGTATTATGCCAAATATTTTATTAACAAGAATCGACAACCGTCTGATTCACGGACAAGTGGCAACACAGTGGAACAACTACGTAGGAAGCAACCTTATCCTTGTAGCAAACGACAAAGTTGCTGCAGACAAAATGAGACAAGGTTTAATGGATATGGCTGCACCAAACGGTGTAGATACAAGATATTTTACTTTAGAAAAAACAATCAATGTTATTCACAAAGCAGCAGATCGTCAAAAGATCTTTATCATCTGTGAAACACCGCAAGATGTTTTGACACTGGTTGAAGGAGGGGTGCCTATTAAAAAAGTGAATATCGGAAACATGCATATGTCAGAAGGAAAGAGACAAGTAGTTGGCGTAGTCAGCGTGGACGATGCGGATGTAGAAGCTTTTAGAAAACTTCGCGAGTTAGGCGTAGAGCTTGAAATCCAAAAAGTTCCAGGCGAACCCAAAGAAAATATTGAGAAATTATTTCAATAGTTTCATAAAATAAGGAGTAGAAATTATGGATTATAGTATTATTCAAATCGCATTAGTCTTTATCGTAACCTTTATAGCCGCGATTGATCAATTCAGTTTCTTAGAATCACTCTATCAGCCCATCGTAATGGGCCCAGCTATCGGAGCGATTTTAGGCGATGTGCAGACTGGATTAATCGTAGGGGCAACCTATCAGTTAATGACCATTGGAAACATGCCAGTCGGCGGAGCACAGCCTCCTAACGCTGTAATCGGCGGAATCATGGCAACAGTATTTGCAGTAACAGCAGGACTTCCTCCAACAGCAGCAGTAGCTGCAGCAATCCCATTCGCATTATTAGGTCAGTACGGTGTTACATTGCTGTTTACCGCAATGAGCCCGGTAATGACAAAAGCAGACGACTATGCTCATTCTGCGGATCCGGCAGGAATCAGAAAAATCAATTATTTTGCAATGGCCGTATTAGGATTAATCTTCGGCGTTGTCGTTTTAATGTTCTTCTTCGCAGGAGCAGCATTTGGAGAACAATTAGTGGCAGCCATTCCTCAATGGATTATGGATGGTTTATCTGCAGCCGGCGGTATGATGAAATTTGTCGGATTTGCAATTCTATTAAAAGTTATGATGTCAAGAAATCTTTGGGGTTTCTATTTTGCAGGATTTGCAGGAGCGATTATTATCTCTGCGAATGAAAAACTTTCAGGACCAGCACTTCTATTAATCGCATTAATCGGTTTTGCAATTGCATTTTGGGATTACCAAATCCAAACAAAATTCAAAACTGCTCAAGTTACACAAAATGTAGAAGGAGAAGAAGATGGAATATAATATACCTACAAACTACAAGGACACTACACCTAGTGCTCCTTTAGATAAAAAGACATTAAACAAAATGGTATGGAGATCTTTATTTTTACAAGCTTCTTTTAACTACGAAAGAATGCAGGCCGGCGGATGGCTATACGGTATCCTTCCTGGTCTTCAAAAAATCCATACAGACAAAGACGACTTAGCAGCTTCAATGAGCCACAACTTAGAGTTTTTTAATACGCATCCATTCTTGGTTACTTTCGTAATGGGTATTATATTATCTCTTGAGCAAAGCAAAGCAGATATTCAAACAATCCGTTCAGTAAGAGTTGCTGCCATGGGACCTCTAGGGGGAATCGGAGATGCATTATTCTGGTTTACATTAGTTCCTATCGTAGCCGGTATGACTTCCAATATGGCCCTTCAAGGACAGATCGCAGCACCATTTATCTTCCTAATCGTGTTCAATATTGCACAGTTTGCAGTACGTTACGGATTGATGCACTGGTCTTATAAAATGGGAACGAACGCTATTGGAATTCTTACAGCAAATGCCAAAGAATTTACAAGAGCCGCTTCTATCCTTGGTGTAATCGTAGTCGGCGCTTTGACTTGTATCTACGGAACAACAACTACAAAACTAGAAATTCCTAACGGTGTTACAAACGAGCCTGTGGAAGTTGTAACTGTAGTTCCAAACGAAGCACTTCCAAACTATGAACAATTCCTATATGCACCAGACGAAACTACAAATCAAATTCCAGCAAATGTAGAGGACCGAACTTTGCTAGAAGGCGCTGAAGTCGCTGATTTAGGAAATGGAAACTCTCAAATTACATTTAACAGAAACCAAGAAGTTCCTGTAACGATTAAAGTACAAGAAATACTAGACGGTATTATTCCTAATATGATTCCTCTAGCAATTACATTATTGTTATACGGACTATTCACAAAAAGAAAATGGACTCCTCTTAAAGGAATCGCTTTAATCTTAGTGATCGGTCTAGTAGGAGCATTCTTCGGAGTATTCTAATATGGAAAATAAAAATGCAGTAATCGTTAGCGCACATGGTAATTTCGCCGACGGAATCGCTTCTGCGGTAAAACTTATCGCAGGACCGATGGAAAATCTTCGATTGGTAAACTTTCCAGAAGGATCCAATTTTGAAGAAATCGACGGTAAACTAAAAGAAAGCTATGATCAGCTAAAAGACTATAAAAATGTTTTAATTATAACCGACCTTATGGGAGGAACTCCTTTCAACCGGTCTGTACTCGCCCTTGGGGAAAAAGAAAATGTAAGAGTCCTTTCCGGACTTAACTTTGCTTCTCTATTCCAAGCCCTTACAAGCGATACAGAAGATATCGACGCTTTAGCAGATGAAGTAATCGAAATCGGGCGGGAAGGTATTGGAAAATACGAAGTCATTTCAAAAGAACAGCATGACGACGACGGTATTTAGGGTATAAACAAAATAGAACTTAAGGACAACTGTCCTAAGAAAAATCCTATGGACAAAAAGTTCATAGGATTTTTTAATGAATAAGAAAGGATCATTATGATATATAAAGTCAAAGAACTCGTATTGAAGGATAAAATCCTTGAAAATGTATTTATAGAAGTAAACAATGGAAAATTCGGAAAGATATTGAAAGATTACGATGGAGACTATGAAGACTATTCGAAATACACCATGGCTCCAGGCTATGTAGACACCCATATCCACGGTTATGGCGGCCATGACGTCATGGACTTGGACGGTGAAGGATTTCTTAAAATCTGCGAAGGAATCGTAGAAAACGGCGTTACTTCCTTTTTAGCAACCACCCTCACCTCCTCTACAGAAAATCTCGACAAAGCCTGCGAAATCGTAGGAGAACATTACGAGAAATCAAAAGGTGCAAAAGTAAAAGGAATCTTTCTAGAAGGACCTTTTTTTACCGAAAAACACAAAGGCGCTCAAAACCCAAAATATTTCTGCGACCCGGATATTGAAAAACTTAAAAAATGGAAAGAATTATCCAAAGGTCTGGTCAATAAAATCGCCATCGCACCGGAAAGAGACGGAAGTGTAGAATTTATAAAAGAAGCTAAAAAACTAGGGGTTCATGTTGCCTTAGGACACAGCGACGCTACCTATGAAGAAGCCTACGACGCTGTTATGGCAGGAGCAGATATCTTCGTCCACATCTACAACGGTATGAGCGGCCTTCACCACAGAAAACCAGGCATGGTAGGAGCAGCCCTTACTACAGAAGACACTACAGCAGAAGTAATCGCAGACGGCCATCATGTCCATCCCGCAGCGATCAAAGTCGTACTCAATGCAAAAAACTACGATCACACCGCCCTTATCACCGACTGTATGATGGCAGGAGGCCTTAGCGAAGGAGATTATGTATTAGGAGAATTCGATGTAAAAGTGGCGGAAGGTACCGCCCGACTTAAAAGCGATGGAAGCCTTGCAGGAAGTATCTTAAAACTCGACGGCGGCGTACGAAATGTTTATAACTGGAAACTGGCATCAAAATTCGAAGCTATCCAAATGGCCAGCCAAATCTCGGCAAAATCCGTAGGAATCGACGACAGCTGCGGTATTATCGAAGAAGGACGAGATGCCGATTTTAATATTCTGGATGATGAATTAAATATTATCGCAACCTTCATCGACGGCGAGAAAATGAATTAATAAAAACCCCTGCATTTTTGCGGGGGTTTTGTTCTTAAAAGAGTCTTAGAGCCTAAGGAAAGAGTGAGGAGTCTTAGAGTGGTAGAGTGAAGATAAGGTATTTAAAAAATTTAATAACCTTACGAATCTCCATACCTTTATGATAAACACAGTTATGAATAGCCTTTTACGAGATTTTAATTCTGTATAAAATATTTTTCATTACAATCCTTTGAGTGGATTCCTAAAAGGAACAAATAATTTTTTTAAGATTCTAATATATTACTTTTGCTTTTCCCTATTGGGTATACTTATGATAATAAATATACTAGGAGAGTGTTATTATGAAAAAGAATAGAAGTAAATTTTGGAAAGTGCTCGTTTTGATCATAATCGGAATTCTCGGAGGGGTGGGGGGTGAAATAAAAAAGTTTGATAAAAACGTCCAGGATAAGTAAACTTAAAATAATTAGTAGATAAATAAGCTCCAAATTTTACAAATAATCATTTTGCATATCTGATTTTCGAAACAATTTTATTACTATAAAAAACTTTAAAGGAGAATCTTATGGATTAAGGAGGACTTATGAAGACATTTAAGGTAGAATACGAAATAATAGATAGAAAACTTCAAAAAATCTTTACAAAAGGCGGAGATCCCATAGGATATTCTGGAGAACTGAAACAAGGACCCTTAGGAAAGAAACGTCTCAAGATTACCAATGAAAGAAATGAAGAAGTCGGAGAAATCACAGAGAAAAAATACCGCTTTGGATTATATGATTTGGTTCAGTTTGTCATCACTGCAGGCGGCGAAAAAATCACCCTGGCTAAAGAGATGAAAGAATTAAAAAGCTATTATGTAATCGAACCGGATAGTATCTCTTTAAAAGGAGACTGGATGGGATCTGATTTTGAAATTCAAAAAGATCAGGAAACCATAGCTCGGGTAGAAAACAAGAAAGATTCCTTTTTCATTGAAATTATAAAAGAAAACTACGAAACTCTTTCCCTATCCATACTCTTTGGTATCATTTGGGTTTTCTATTACGAAAGACTTCTCTAAAAACAACCAAAACCCTTATTAAAAAAAGACCTTCTCTTCTGAGACAGGTCTTCTTTTCTTTTTGAGAAAAATATATTAAAACATTGTGAAAGAGGTTGGAAAATAGAGTGTAAGAGTGGAGTTGAGGTAGGAAAGTGTAAAAACATCACTTTCCATTTTTTTAAAATACTTATATTTTAATTCTATCTAAAAACTAAAATAAAGTTCGACTTCTATTATCAATAAACATCCGATATTTAGACTTCTCTCCCAAAAAAGCAGCCTGCTTCTTCTCAAATGCAGAAAATAAATGCTCCTATTATTTTCGTCAACAACTCCCCTCTTCCCTCTTTCACATTCCACACTTTTTCTTT
>JAAZME010000031.1 GCA_012798975.1 Gallicola sp. | reverse complement strand
TAGAAAAGATTTCTACAACACCGTCGCTGATTTCTGGAACTTCCAATTCAAGAAGTCTCTTTACAAGACCGGCGTCCGTACGAGATAAAATAACTTGGGCGCCTTTAGTCGTATTCTTTACTTCTTTAATGAAGAGTTTTACTCGATCATTAATTTTATAATTTTCTGTTTTAATCTGCTCCGCAGGAGGTACAACTCCTTCTACCCGGCCTAGCTCTATATATAGACTTCCCCTGTCGATTCGTTGAATCGTACCTGTAATCATTTCTTTTTCCCGGTCAATAAATTCATTATAGATAATGTCCCGCTCAGCATCTTTAATTTTTTGTATCACAATATTTCTAGCAGTCTGGGCTGCTATTCTTCCAAAATCACCGGGTGTAACTTCTATACTGATTTCATCTCCCAGCTCCACATTTGACCTGATCTTTTGGGCTTCTCCAATATTTATTTGACCGATTGGATCCTCTACAGATTCTACAATTTCTTTAATCGCAAACACTTTAATTTTCCCTGTGTCGCGGTCAATTTCAACTGAAACATTCTCTCTGTCGTCGTAATTTTTTCCGTAACTTTTTATAAGTGCTTTTTCCAAGGCATCAAAAATTATCTCTCTTGGAATACCTTTTTCCGATTCAATTTCTTCTAATGCTCTTATAAATTCCTGATTCATTAATATACACCTGTCCTAGTTAAAATAATGATAGTTTAATACTAGAAATCTTTTCTCTTTCTATACAGATTTCCTTGTTTTTCTTCGTTTCTATGTGGATATTATCTTCATTGAAATCTTTTAAGATTCCCAACCACTCTTTTTTTCCATTCAAAGGCATATATAGACTCACAACTACCTTCTTGTCTAAATTACGTCTATAGTCTTTAGGATAGCGGAATTCCCGTTCGATTCCTGGAGTAGATACTTCTAAGTAATAGGATTCGCTTATAGGATCTGTCCGATCCAGCTCATCGCTTATAACTGAGCTTGCTTTTTCGCAGTCTTCAACAGTGACTAGTTCGTCGCTTATATTATCGATATAGAAACGCAGTACATTTCCCATTGATTCAGGTTGGTACTCTACTTCAACTATTTCATATCCTAATGATTTAAGCATTTTACCAAAGTGATTACTGCACCACTGCAAAAGATTTTTATTCTCCATATAAATTCCTCCTAATCGAATCCTAAACAAGCTTTTAAAATATAAAAGCATCTTAACTGCCAATCGGTAAACTTTTGATAAATGGACAATAAAGAAGAGTGGGATACCCCCACTCTCTCCATTTCTCAAATTTATCTAGTAATATTATATCAAAATTATGCGATTCTATCAACTATTTACGGAGACTTTTAGGTTTAGACAGGAGTTCATAGTAAAGAAACATTTCTTTAGGAGAGGGTTTATCCTTTTTGCCATCCTTTTTCTCAACCATTATGCTGTCTTTGTTGCCTTGCAGCTTTCTGTCTGCCGAAGGTTTATCCTTTTTCTCCACAATATCCCATGAAATTTCTTTTGCTGCTGGAAATTGTTTTTTTATAATTTCTTTTCCCTTTTGTTCTGCCGGTTTCTTAGTCTCTTCATCGAGATCTGTGAAATACTTTTTAAGATCTCTTTCTCTAAATTCAAAAAATTTTGATTTTTTGCTCTGTTTCTGCTTATTCTGGGGTCTCCTTGAAATTTTCGAAAATATGACATAAGCTCCGATCGCTATAAGCAAAAGATCTAACATCAGAACTAATCCTCCTTATTCGTAGTTTCATTTGAATCTGCGAAAGATTCTCTCATTTTAGTATCCGATACAATATTATTTAAATTATAATAATCTAAAACTCCTAAATTCCCATTTTTCAGCGCATCAGCTATTGCTAATGGTACCTTAGATTCTGCTTCTACAACTTTAGCTCTCATACTGCGGACTTCTGCAATCATTTCCTGTTCTTTCGCTACGGCCATAGCACGGCGCTCTTCCGCTTTTGCTTGAGCAATTCTCTTATCTGCTTCTGCCTGATCTGTCATAAGCTTAGCTCCGATATTTCTTCCGACATCGATATCCGCAATATCTATAGACAGGATTTCAAAAGCAGTTCCCGAATCCAGACCTTTAGTTAAAACAGTTTTTGAGATCGAATCTGGATTTTCTAGAACATCTTTGTGGCTTTTAGCAGATCCGACCGTCGTAACTATACCTTCTCCTACTCTGGCTATAATCGTTTCCTCTCCTGCACCGCCGACTAAACGATCGATATTCGCTCTAACAGTGACCTTTGCTTTTGCTAAAAGTTCTATACCGTTTATAGCTACAGCTGAAATCTGCGGTGTTTCGATAACCTTAGGATTAACCGAAACCTGTACAGCCTCTAAAACATTTCTGCCAGCTAGATCAATAGCGGCCGCTCTCTCAAATTCCAATGGTATCTCTGCTCTTTGAGCTGCAATAAGAGCGTCTACCAATGTATTAACATTCCCCCCGGCTAAATGATGAGCTTCCAATTCATTTGTGCTGAGAACCAAACCCGCTTTCGTAGCCTTAATTAATGGGTTAATGATTTTGCTAGGTGTAACTCTTCTTAATCTCATTCCGATAAGATTAGAGATTTTCACTTTTACGCCAGAGAAAAATGCTGTGATCCATAATCCCACTGGAACCATTGTGAAAAGAATTCCTAAAAATATAAGAATTATAAACGCGATTAAAATAATAAATACTAATTCCATTTAATACCTCCTTACTTTTACAATATTGCCATTTACCGATACAATAACAATTTTTTCGCCTTTATCGATAAATTCTCCAAATGTAACTACATCAATGCGGCGTTCGCCTACAATCATAACCCCTGACGGACGAAGTGCTGTTTCTGCTGTTCCAACTTCTCCAATCACCGCCTTTTCTTCGTTATATTCTTCGTCTTCCTCAGGTTTAGTAACCCTTAAGATAATCGGTTCAAAAAGCTTGTGCTTATAACCTTGTTTAATGAGGATATAAAGAATTATAGTTGAGACGATGATAGCAATACTTAATGTTAATACAGCAGTAAATATGTCTCCTATTGCTAGGAAAATACCCAATATTATAAAGCCTAAACCCGCTATCCCGATAAAGCCGAAACTCGGCACAAAAATTTCAATACCCAGCAAGAGACAACCGATTAAAAAGATAATAATATGTATCATTTCCGCATTTCCTAATGTAAAGTTCAGATAAAAAAAACCGATAAAAGATAATAGCGAAAAGATACCTGCAATTCCGAAAGTAGGCAGAAAGATTTCAATAATAAATAATACTACTGCCGCCACTAAGAGTACAATCGACAATACACTTGTATTTTCTGCTAACGATAATGATGCTGCAAAGGTTTTACTTGAAATAGAAAACAATGAAATGATCATCATGAGCATAAATAGACCTATTTTTTTATTTTTCATATATATCCCCCTCTTCTATTATACATTAAATACTATACAATGGAATTTTGAGTAGAAAAAAACTGCTCTGAATAAACAAAGCAGTTATAATTTAAATTAAAATTTTTTCTTTTTACGTCTAGCCGCCTCAGATTTCTTTTTTCTCTTTACGCTAGGTTTTTCATAGTGCTCTCTTTTTCTGTATTCAGATAAAACACCAGATCTGGCACATTGTCTTTTAAATCTCTTTAAGGCGCTATCTAATGATTCATTCTCTCCAACTTTAATTTCTGACATAATCTATCCCTCCCCTCTTTTCTTGCAAGAGTACTCCTAAGAGTAGAATAATACCCTAATAGTATATACTACCTTTAATCAATATGCAAGAGATTTAACCGGGTGGCCATTGTAAACTTCTTCCGGCCAAAACATGGAAATGAATATGATGTACAGTTTGACCTCCATCATTGCCGCAGTTATTAACAATTCTATAACCATCCTCTGCAAAACCCATCTCCTTCGCCAACTTAGCAACAGCTGCATAAATATCTCCTATTATCGAAGCATTAGCGCTATTGATTTCATTAGCTGAACTAATATGTTCTTTAGGGATTACTAGAAAGTGTACAGGTGCTTGTGGATTTTGATCGTTAAAGGCAATTATTTTATCGTCTTCATAAATTGCATCTGTCTCAATATTGCCTTTAACTATTTCACAAAAAATACAGTTCATCCTTTCACCTCCTTTATCAATTATATCAAATGGATTAGGATTAGAAAAGATTAAATATTGATTTTTGAGTACAATTCTTCATTTTTTATTTCAATAGGCTCTACTTTTATTATTTTATTTAAATATTGCTCCTCAAAATCTAATTTTATTCTCAGATAATTTGAAGAATAACCATACATATATTCTTTATCATGACTCTCTTCCACTAAGACCGTTAAACTTTGACCTTTCTGTTTTTCCATAAATCTTTTTGCAAGTTTATCGCCTAATATAATTAACCGAGCACTGCGTTCTTTTTTTACATTTCCGTTGACAGGATCTCCCCATTTAGAAGCCGCAGTTCCTTCTCTTTGACTATACTTAAACACATGAATTCTAGAAAATTCCATTTTTTCCGAAAATTCCAAAGTATCTTCAAAATCCTCTTCTTCTTCTCCTGGAAAACCTACGATTATATCTGTAGTAATACCTGCATTGGGAAAATACTGTCTTAGAAGATTTACTCGTTCTTCATACATTTTTCGATCGTATTTTCTATTCATCGCTTTTAAAATTCTATCGGATCCGCTTTGCAGTGAAAGATGAAAATGGTCGCATAATTTACCGAGTTTAGCAGCACGTTCCAAGAAGTCTCTTGTTATAATTCTCGGTTCTACTGAGCTTAATCGGATTCTTTCTATACTGGGAATTGCTGCAACTCGTTCTATTACATCAATTAACTGATACCCATCTTTATCGTCTCTTCCATAAGAGGCAACATGGATTCCTGTTAAAACAACTTCTTTGTATCCATTATCCGATAAGTTTTTTGCTTCCTCATAAATTTCGTTAATATTTCGAGAACATATCGGTCCTCTGGCGTAGGGAATAATACAATAGGAGCAAAACTGGCTGCAGCCTTCTTGTATTTTTATATAGGCTCTGGTCATCTCTTTTTGCTGTGTAATCTTAAGAGGATCAAAAACTTTATCTCTCTTAAGCTGAGAAACTGCATTTACATTTCTCTTTTCTTTTTTTGCTTTTTCGCATAGCTCGACAATTCTGCTTCTTTCAGCAGTTCCTAAAACAACATTAACCCCATCTATATTAGATACTTCTTTATCTTTGATCTGGGAATAACAGCCTACAACTGCTATAATTGCATTTTCGTTTGTTCTTCTGGCTTTAGAGATAGCCTGTCTCGACTTGCGGTCGCTAAGATTTGTAACAGTACAGGTATTTATAATATATATATCTGAAAACTCATTGAACCCTCTGATTTCATAATCTTTTTTTTCAAATAATTCCTGCATCGCTTCCGTCTCGTAATGATTCACTTTGCAGCCCAAGGTTAAAAACGCTACTGATTCCAACTTAATTTAAGTCTCCTTTCTCATATTGCAGAATGGATAAAAGCGCTAAAGCTGCTGTTTCTGCCCTTAAAATTCTGTTTCCAATTGAAACAGAACGTGCACCCATCCCTTGTAATTTCTCGATTTCTTCCTTTTCAAACCCGCCTTCCGGCCCAATAATTACATTTACAGAATTTATACTGTCTGTCTCTAAAATTGTTTTTAAAGATTCCTCTTCTTCTTCGTATGCAACAATCGTGTATTCATCTTGTACCTCTAATTGACCCAAAGACAAAGGCGGATGAATAATCGGTATGTTTTTTCGTTTGGATTGTTTGGCAGCTTCTTCAATTATTTTTTCAAATCTTTTTATTTTAGATTGAGCTTTGCCTTCTTTTATTTTAACAACAGTCCTGTTTGTTAATAAGGGTGTTATCTCATCCACACCTAATTCGACAGCTTTTTGAATAATAAAATCCATCTTGTCTCCTTTGCAGTAGCCTTGATACAAATGGATCGATAGTGGAGACTCATAGCTTTTTTCGTCGATATTTATAATTTTTGTTTTTATACAGTCTTCTAGTATTTCGGAAATTTCTACATCATAAATAATATCATTAGAAACAATTTGTATTTTTTCGGAAATTCGTATTCTCAAAGAGTTTTTTAAATGATTGTGATCAGGGCCATCAATTACTATAATCCCCTTTTCATCGGGAATATTTTCGCTAAAAAATCTATACATTTTTGTTCACCGCCACAATACTAATCCATTCTCCGTCTTCTCTTACTCTTACAGTTTCATAACCATAGTTTGCAAGGCAGAGTTTCATATCTTCTTCTTGTTTTTTTAGAACACCAGAACATACGAACATACCGTTTTTTTTGAGATAATCGCCGAGTTTTGGTATTAAAGAAACCAAAACGAAATATAATGTATTTGAAACCACTATATCGTATTGCTCTGAAGTTCTTTTTTCAGATAATATATCCATTACTTCAGCCGTAAAATTCTCTTCTACTTTGTTTATAATGGCATTTTCTTTAGACGCTTTTACCGCCAAAGGATCTATATCCACAGCATGGGCAGATTTCGCGCCATATAATAAAGCTGCAATAGATAAGATCCCAGAGCCGCATCCCACATCTAATACTTTTTTTCCTTTTAGATTCAAATTTTCTAATTCAATCAATGTCAAGGATGTAGTTTCATGTGTCCCTGTTCCAAAAGCCATGCCGGGATCAATTTCAAGAACAATATCACCTTCCTGATTATTATAATTTTCCCAAGTTGGTTTTATTACTAAAGACCCGCCTATTTTAAATGGTTTATAACCTTTTTTCCATTCTTCTGACCAGTCTTTATCCTCAATACTCTTATCTAAATGGTACTGAATCTCTTCAGGATGATTCTTCTTAACATTTTCAAGCAATTGATCGATTTTTTGTATGTTGTAATAATTATCGGCATTGTCTTCCAAATAAGTCCTAATAATAATTTCTTCCCGAATAGCCTTTACGTTTTCATCGATAACTACCCAGTAAGGCTGTGTTTTTTTGAAATTTAAAACGTCCTGATAATCTTCAACTTCGATACTTGTAATCGGAAACTGATAAAGTATAGAGTAAATAATTTCTTCTAAATTTCGATCGCAAATTATCTCAATCTCTCTCCAATTCATTTTGTCTCCTTATTCAAAGAAAGTCTTGATTTTCTCGAAAATATTTTTCTTGTCTTCTTTCCCTTTAATGTTATATTCTTCTGAATGATCCGCTAATTCCTCAAACAATTCTCTTTGTTTTTGACTTAGTTTCTTTGGTGTAACCACTTGAACATCAAAATAGATATCGCCTTTTGACTTGCTGTTTAGCTTCTGAATCCCTTTTCCTTTTAGCTTAAAACGTGTGCCCGTTTGTACTCCTTCTGGGATTTCATAATCTTCCAGTCCTTCTAAAGTTGGTATTTTTAGATTTGCCCCTAGAGCTGCCTGGGCAAAGGAAATCGGCAGTTTATAATAGATATCGTAACCATGTCTTTGGAAGAATTCATGATCTTTTACTTTAACAACTAAGTATAAATCTCCTTTTGGACCGCCGTTTGCGCCTGAATTCCCTTCACCTCTTAAATTAATCACCGAACCATTATCGACTCCCGCAGGTATCTTTACATTTATACTTTTGTTTTTTCTTTCTTTTCCAGAACCGCCGCATTGATGGCATTTTTCTTCTATGATCTCTCCTGTACCTTCACATTTATCACAGACTGCAGTTCTTACAAATGTACCTAAAGGAGAACTTTGGGTTCTGCGAATCTGACCAGATCCATGACATTGGTCGCAGGTTGTTTTTGACGTTCCAGGTTCAGCTCCCGATCCTGAGCAATGAGAACATTCTTCCGTTCTAGAAATGGATACTTCTTTTTCAACGCCAAATACAGCTTCGTCAAAAGTCAGAATAATTTGTTTTTCTAAATCGCTTCCCCTTCTCGGACTATTCGGATTCGCCGTTCTTGAGCTGTATCCACCTCCAAATATATCGAATATATCTCCAAATATGTCTGAAAAATCCATATTAAATCCGCCATTACCCATGCCTCCATTTTGGAAGGATGCTTCTCCAAACTGATCATAATGGCGTCGTTTTGTCTCGTCGCTTAAAACTTCATAGGCTTGATTGATCTCCTTAAATAATTCTGCAGCCTTTTCATTATTGGGATTTAAATCCGGGTGATAGGTTTTCGCTAACTTTCTATAGGCGCTTTTTATTTCACCT
>JAAZME010000149.1 GCA_012798975.1 Gallicola sp. | reverse complement strand
TATAATCAAAGCTGTCGTGTCGATAATAGAACTATAGGTTGATGGTACTGTTAATGTCGCCGATCTATTTTTGTAGAAATGAATATATAAATTGTAGATTAATAAAGCGGCTAGAACTAATCCAGCTATCCTAAAGATAGGATTTCTCTTTTGTCTCTTTGGCGAGACTCTTCTTTTTTTTGAATTCATCTTTCCAGTTCTTCGTCTCTCCAAGTACTATCACCTCATCCATAAACATATATAATACTATAATAGCATAAATCATAATAGATGAAAACGAATGAGGCGGCTTCAAAAGGGTTGATTTCTATGTGCTTAAGATATCTTTTTTCTTATCAAATCTCCTCTGTTAACCTCTTCTTCCAGAGGCACAAAAAATACTTCACGAGCATGATTTGCCACTTCGATTTCTTCGCCTTTTTCATTGATCATTTGGGAAATATTACAAATTTTAAAACCATCTTCAGGACCGAATATTTCCACCTCGTCCCCTTTAAAAATTCGATTTCTCTGCTCAATCTTCGCCATTTTTTTCTCTTTATCATAATCCAGTACTATTCCGACAAAATCATAATCTCTGATATAAGAGCTGTTCTCATATAATTGATCTTCTTCATTCGGTTTCTTTAAGAAAAATCCTTGGGTGAAATCACGATAGCTGACTTTTTTAATCTCGTTTAATAATCTTTGTGCCAATTCAGCAGTATATTCCCCTCTATAGTATGCATCGGTTGCTATTCTATAAGATCGAATCACCGTCGCAACATAATACTGGCTTTTAACCCTTCCTTCGATTTTAAAAGAATCAATTCCGCTTTCTATTAACTGCGGGATATATTCAATCATACATAAATCTTTTGAGTTAAATATGAAGGTGCCGCCATCTTCTTCTACTATAGGATAATACTCATTCGGTCTTTTTTCTTCTACAAGACGATACTTCCATCGGCAGGCTTGTGCACAATCGCCTCTATTTGCATCTCTTCCTGTCATATAATTGCTCAAAAGGCATCTGCCTGAATAAGAAATACACATTGCCCCATGGACAAAAGCCTCTAAATCAACATCTGGTACCGCATCTTTTATTTTTCTGATCTCTTCTAATGATAGTTCCCGTGCAAGAACAATACGCTTCATTCCCAATTCTTTCCAAAATTTTATGGTTAAAGAGTTCGTTGCTGAAGCTTGTGTGGATAAATGAACTTCCATTTCTGGAGCAATATCCTTTATCACTGAAAATATTCCAGGATCAGATATAATCAGTGCATCTATTTTAAGTTTCACTAATTTCTGGACATATTCTTCGATTCCCACTAAGTCTAAGTCATGGGGAACAATATTCATTGTTACGTATATTTTTTTATTTCGTTCATGGACATATTCTACAGCTTCTTTCATCTTCTCATCTGTGAAATTTTTCGATGCAGTTCGCAGTCCATAGGCTTCCCCAGCCAAATAAATTGCGTCTGCGCCGTAATCTATGGCCATTTTTAGTTTATCTAAATCTCCAGCAGGAGCTAAAAGTTCAATTTTTTTCAATATCTGCACCTCTTTAATCTTTAATTGTAATCGCCATTCCGTCATCAAGCGGAATAATTGAAGTAGAAACTCCTTCAAGATTTGTGATATATGTTAAATATTCCCTTAATCTGCGAACGATCGTTATTTTTCTATGTTCTACTAAATCATCTGATGCAACCATCCCTCTAAATAAAATATTATCAGAGAGAATTACACCTCCGCTGTTTAAGCGCAGCAAAGCTTCATCAAAATATTCTTTATAATGGCCTTTTGCTGCGTCTAAAAAAACAAAATCGAAAGGACCCTCCAAAAATCGGACAGCCTCTAGTCCATCTCCGCAGATAGAGTGAATATGTTCTCTCGCATCTGCTTTTTGAAAGTTTTCTATGGCTTTATAATACATCTCATCTTTGATTTCTATAGTTGTAATATGACAATCCGGTTGTGCTTTATACATAATTAAAGCGGAGTAGCCGATTGCTGTTCCTATTTCGAGGATTTTCTTTGGTTTTTTCATTTTTACAAGAGTCTCTAAAAACCTGGCCACTTCAGGCTCAATAATCGGTACAAAATGCTTTTTTGCATATTCTTCCATCTCTAAAAGCTGAGGATCTTTTGTTTCTGTTAATCCTTGTATATATTCAGTAATATAATCTTTTGTAATATTTGTCATTTTTCACCTTTGCAAAAACTTAAGAAAAGCTTAGAATTTCTCTAAGCTTTTCTACTATACTTCTACTATTATCGGCAGAATCATTGGATTTCGTTTGATTTCTGTAAATACAAAGGACTTTAAAGCACCTCTGATTTTATACTTAATAGTGCTCCAGTCTCTTATCTGCTTTTGGCTGCAGTCGTCTAATACCTTAGCTACAACTGCTCTTGCTTCATCCATAAGATCAGTATGTTCTTTTACATAGACAAATCCTCTTGAGATGATATCCGGACCTGCTACCACTTCTTTTTTATCTTTATTAACCGTAACAACCACGACGATCAAACCGTCTTCAGAAAGATGTTTACGATCTCTTAAAACTACATTCCCGACATCGCCCACACCTAATCCATCTACTAAAACATTGTCAGCGAAACTTGTTTCAACGAGTTTTGCAGTTTTTGAAGTGAATTCAATTGTATTTCCATTTTCTGCAACAAATATTGAATCTTCATCCATTCCTAATTTCATAGCTAGATTTTTATGAATTTTTAAATGTCTGGCTTCGCCATGCACCGGTATAAAATATTTCGGCTGAACAAGGCTATGGATCAATTTCAGTTCTTCCTGACAAGCATGACCGGACACATGAACATCTGCCAAAGATTGGTATATTACTTTAACTCCGATTTCCGTCAGTTTATTGATAACACCATATACTGTTTTCTCATTTCCCGGAATAGGAGAAGCAGAAATGATTACCGTATCTGAAGGAACTAAATGCACCTTTCTATGATCTCCATAAGCCATACGAGTCATAGCACTCATAGGTTCTCCTTGGCTGCCTGTAGTAAGCAGACAAATCTCATGATCTTCATAATTATTAATTTCATTGATATCAATAAACGTTTCTGGCTTTACTTTCAGATAATTCAAATCTGTAGCAACAGAAACGGTATTTAACATTGAACGGCCAGACAACGCTACTTTTCTTCCATTTTCTTCAGCTGCAGAAATGATCTGCTGGATTCTATGAACATTCGAGGCAAAGGTTGCAACTACTATTCGATCTGAAGCTTTAGCAAATAATTCCTTAAAGGTTTCCCCTACAGTGCTTTCACTTAAAGTATAGCCTTCTCTTTCAACATTTGTACTGTCTGCGAATAAAGCTAAAACTCCCTTTGAGCCAAGAGCTGCAAGTCTATTTAGATCCATTTTATCCCCATCTATCGGAGTATAATCGATCTTAAAATCACCTGTAAAAATCAGTACTCCCATAGGAGTATGAATTGCAAAACTTACAGCATCCGGTATACTGTGGCTGGCTTGAATAAAATCGATTTTAAATACACCTAGTTTGATGCTTGCACCTTTATCTACAACATGAAGACAATTTTTGCTGAGATTATGTTCCTTTATTTTATTCCCTAAAAGTCCCATAGTAAGTCTTGTACCGTATACAGGGATATCTAATTTTTTTAATACATAAGGAATCGCTCCTACGTGATCCTCATGTCCATGGGTTACTACTATACCTCTAATTTTATCTTTGTTTTTTTCTAAATAACTGATGTCGGGAATGACAATATCTACTCCCAACATGTCCTCATCCGGGAAAGTCATTCCGCAGTCCACTATAATGATATCTTCTTTATATTCAACTACAGTCATATTTTTCCCGATTTCTTTTAGTCCTCCCAATGGGATTACTTTTAATTTATTCGGTTTTCTTGACACTTTATATCTCCTTCTTATCCTCTTCAGGATTTTGACATTCGGAGCATAATC
>JAAZME010000021.1 GCA_012798975.1 Gallicola sp. | reverse complement strand
TTGTTTAATACTAATGTGATCGCTGCTGTTAATGTTGTTTTACCATGGTCAACGTGACCGATAGTTCCGATATTAACATGGGGTTTATTTCTTTCAAATTTTGCTTTTGACATTGATTGATTCCTCCTTAGAAAATTTCTCTTATTTTTGATTATAACATAAAAGATTAAATTAGAATACAAAAACATATAGGAAACTTCTTGTTTTTAGCCATTTCCATCTCTTATAGCTAAAATTTCTATAATTTAAAAAGATTATTCTTTATCCAAGATATAAGATTTCTTGATATAGAAACTTTTCCTGCTAAAAAAAAGCGTTTCAATAATAAAAAATCTGCAGCCCAAGCCGCAGATTTTTCAATATCGAATAGAAATAAAATTATAAACCGGCACTTAGAAAAAACAGCTTAATTGCCTAAGGCAATTAAGATGTTCCCCCCTACTTCCCACCCCATTATATATCTCTTACAATATATACAGAGCATTTCGCTTTCGATGCAACATATTCAGAAACAGAACCTTTAAAAAGCTTTTTAAAAGCCCCGATATCTCTACTGCCGACGACGATACAGTCGCAGCCTTCTTTTTCCGCATGCTCGACTATCTGAGGACCGATCTGCCCCATCTCTACTCTGGTCACAACCTTGTCAGGATTTGGAAAAGCGTCAGCAACTGCCTTAAGCCAAGAATAAATCTTATCTAGTTGATCTTTTTGCTGCTGTCTGCTTTCTGCCATATATCTGCTGTCTGAATCTGTTTTTATATGTGAAGCAAATCCAGTGCTGATATCTTCAACAATGGAATACAACACAACATCGCAGTCAAAACAACCCTGCAGACTTTTCGCACCTTCAACAGCTCTTTTTGCCGGTTCAGAACCGTCATATGTCACTATGATCTTTTTCATGGCGTCCTCCTAAATTATACAAATAAGTAAGAATATCAACCTCGTTCTCCCAGTTATCCTCTTAAGAATAAACTCTATCAAACTTTGATCGGTCTAATTTTTAGTTTCCACTTCTTCATTACTCTTCCTATAATCTATATATACCCCGATTCCGCCTAGAAACCCTTTTAATACATTTGGTCTCTATCGATAATATTATTTATACTTTTTCCTGCAGCTACCATTGGATAGGCCCCATCATCATGATCGATCATACATTCGATAATATTAATCTCATCTAAATCGATCTCTTCTAAAACTTCTTCCAATTCTTCAGGACTGTGTACTTTGCCAGCATAATTTACACCATAGGCTTTCGATAAAGCTTCCAAATCCAAAGCATCGTAAATATCAGTATGAGAGTACCTTTTCTCTTGGAATAATCCCTGCCACTGGCGCACCATTCCTAAGGTGTGGTTATTAAATACTGCGATGGTCATTGGAACTTTGTGGGATGCTGCAGCCAGGACTTCATGATGATTCATTCTAAAAGAACCGTCGCCAGTAATCAAAAGCATTTCCTCATCAGGACGGGCAATTTTCGCACCCATTGCAGCTCCTACACCAAACCCCATCGTGCCTTGTCCTCCAGAGGTGATTACAGAGTAAGGCTTCTTCGCCTTCCAATACATCATCGTCCACATTTGATGCTGGCCTACATCGGTAGCAACATTCGTGTCTTCTGGCAATTTTTCTTGGAAAGTTTCAATATATCGGCGTGGAAGAAAATCTTTTTCAGACTGTTTTTCTTCTATTTCCTTAATATCCCTATTGAAATGAACGTCTGTTAATTCCTCGGTCATAATTTGAAGAATTTTTTTGAAATCTCCCAATATTCGAACATCTACATCGATATTTTTATTAAATTCCGTCTCGTCGATATCTATATGGATAATCTTCGCTTTTTCGCTGAAGCCTGTTCGATTTCCGATTGCACGATCTGAAAAACGAACACCAATTCCGATCACTACATCGGAGCGGTAAACCATAAGATTCGTTTCTCTTTGTCCATGCATTCCAACAATTCCATAGGATAAAGGATCTGTTCTGTCGAAAGCTCCCAACCCCATAATAGAGTTTGTAACTGGAATATTTAATAATTTAGCAAATTTTCTAAGTTCTTCAAAAGATCCGCTTTTAAGCACTCCTCCGCCTGCATAAATTACAGGTTTTTCAGCATTTCGAATTAGATCACAGGCTTCTTTGATCTCATCCATACAATCAAGATATCGAGTATCGATCTCAATCGGCTGAACAGCGTAAGGAAGATCTTCCATTTCAGCCTCAAAGGTGTCCTTTGTAATATCTACAAGCACCGGTCCCGGTCTTCCTGAGCGGGCAATAAAAAACGCACGCCTTATTGCCGGACCGATATCCTTAGTATCTGTTACTAAAACATTGTACTTTGTAATAGGCATTGTAATCGATACAATGTCCACTTCTTGGAAAGAGTTCTTTCCAAGAAGCGAACTTCCTACCTGTCCAGAGATCACTACTAACGGTACGGAGTCGGAATAAGCCGTAGCAATTCCTGTCACTGTATTTGTAGCGCCGGGACCCGATGTGGCGATCATTACACCGACACCGCCTGAAGCTCTGGCAAAACCGTCTGCTGCATGGGTTCCTCCCTGCTCATGGCTGGGTCTGTATACGTCAAAACCGCCATCTCGATATAAAGCATCAAAAAGAGGAATTACTGCACCGCCTGGATATCCAAAAACTGTATCGATTCCTTCCGCTCGCAAACATTTTAAAACATAATCTGCTCCGTTCATCGACTCCCCCCTTATTATTTATGATTCTTTTCTATAACAAGCTCCCTTATCCGCTGTGGCAACATGCTGTACATATCTTGATAGATATCCCTCAAGCTCGCGTTTTACAGGAACGACTGTTTTCATTCTTTCTTCTATTTCTTCATCGGAAAGTTTTACATTAAGTTTTCCATTTGGAATATCTACTTCAATAATATCGCCGTCTTCTACTGCAGCGATAGGTCCGCCTAAAGCCGCTTCTGGAGCTACATGGCCGATGGCAGCTCCTCTAGAGCCTCCTGAAAAACGGCCGTCTGTAATAAGCGCTACAGAAGTATCGAGCTTCATTCCATTGAGTGCAGAAGTCGGGCTCAGCATCTCTCTCATACCAGGACCGCCTTTAGGACCTGCATAACGGATGATAATCGCATCTCCCGGATTGATTTTTCCGCCAAGAATACTCTCGTAAGCTTCTTCTTCGCTGTTGAAGACTCTCGCTTTTAATGTAGCTGTCATCATTTCAGGAAGAACACCTGCTGCTTTTACAACAGCACCTTTTGGTGCAAGATTTCCAAATAGAACCTTGATTCCTCCAACAGGAGAATAAGGATTATCGATCGGACGAATTACACCGCCGCCGTATTTTCCTTTAATCAGCTCGCCGATAGGTTTTAAATAAACTGTCTGACAGTCTAAATTGATAAGGCCTTTTTTAGAAAGCTCATCCATTACGCCGTAAATTCCGCCGCTTTCATAAAGATCTTCGATATAATCTGTTCCAAAAGGAGAAAGTTTGCAAAGATTTGGCGTTCTTTTGCTTACTTCGTCGATGATATTTAAATTCAATTCTACATCCGCTGCATTGGCTATCGCCATTAAATGAAGAACTGTATTCGAAGAGCATCCTAAAGCCATGTCGATTGCCAAGCAGTTTTAAAAAGCTTCCTTAACCATAATATCTCTTGGTCTTACATCTGCTTCTACAAGCTTCATGACTTGGCGTCCAGCTTGTCTTGCAAGAACACGTCTAGAGGAATAAACAGCTGGAGCTGTTCCATTGTATTCCATTCCCATACCCATTGCTTCTACGATACAGTTCATAGAATTCGCAGTGAACATACCGGAACAGGATCCGCAGGTTGGGCAAGAATTGCATTCAATTTCGTAAAGTTCTGATTCGTCCATTTCCCCCATAGCGTATGCGCCGATACCTTCGAAGTTTGTAATCAAATCAAGGCTCTTTAAATCCTCTTCTTTTCTGCCCACTTTATGAGGGGTTTTTCCTTTCAGCATAGGACCGCCGCTGGCAATCACTGTAGGAACATTCAAAGAAGCTGCTGCCATTAATGCAGCCGGAACTGTTTTGTCGCAGTTGGGCACTATAACAAGACCGTCGAATTTGTGCGCTTTAACCATAACCTCGATAGTATCTACAATAAGTTCTCTTGATGGAAGAGAATAATCCATTCCAGAGTGGTTCATTGCAATACCGTCGCATACAGCTATAGAAGGGAATTCAAAAGGAACACCGCCAGCTTGCAGAATTCCTTTTTTTACTTCTTCTGTGATTTCCCTTAAATGCTTATGTCCCGGTACTATGTCGTTGTACATATTGCAAACCCCGATAAAGGGTTTCTTAAAATCTTCGTCATCTAGACCAAGAGCCCTCAACAATGATCTGTGAGGGGCTCTTTCTACACCTTTTTTTATATTATCACTTAACATGAAATCACCTTAAAGTTTTTTTAGTTTTCTAAGAATTTCATCATTGAACGAAGTTTTTTACCTACTTCAACGATTTCTTCATTGTTTTCTTCTTCTTTTCTGCCGTTGTAGATCGGACGATCTTCAGCATTGTCTTTAATCCATTTATCAGCAAAAGTACCGTCTTGGATTTCTGTTAATACTTGTTTCATTTCAGCTTTCATATGATCATCAGCGATTCTTTCGCTTGTAACATAATCGCCGAACTCTGCTGTATCGGAGATAGAATGTCTCATTTTTTCAAATCCGCCTTCGTATACTAGGTCGATGATTAATTTCATTTCATGAAGACATTCGAAATAAGCAATTTCAGGTTGGTAGCCAGCTGCTACTAAAGTGTTGAATCCTGATTTGATAAGTCCTGTTAATCCGCCGCAAAGTACTGCCTGCTCGCCGAAAAGATCTGTTTCTGTTTCTTCAGTGAATGTTGTTTCGATAACACCTGCTCTTGTTCCGCCGATCCCTTTTGCATAAGCTAAAGCAAGCTCTTTTGCTTTACCTGTATAATCTTGTTCTATTGCAATAAGATTAGGAACTCCTTGACCTTCTTGGAATACTCTTCTTACTAAGTGTCCAGGTCCTTTAGGCGCAACCATGAATACATCTACATCTGCCGGAGGTTTGATTTGTCCGAAACGGATATTGAAACCATGAGCGAAACCTAAAGCTTGTCCTTCTCTTAAATTAGGAGCGATTTCTTCGTCATAAACTTTCTTTTGAGTTTCATCTGGTAAAAGGATCATTAAAGCATCTGCTTCTTTTACACAGTCTGCTACAGATTTAACTGTAAGACCTTGCTCTTCTGCTTTTTCTACAGATTTTGAACCTTTGCGAAGACCTACCATTACGTCTACCCCGCTGTCTTTAAGGTTTAATGCGTGAGCATGACCTTGACTTCCAAAACCTAGTATTGCTACCTTTTTACCTTCAAAAAATCCTAAATCCGCGTCCTCTTCATAGTACATTTTTGCCATTATTATGATCTCCTTTCAAAATTAACACTTCTTATTTATACGATACTTCTACATCTTGTAATTTGGATAAATTCAGGAATGCATCTTCAATGTTGTTTTCTTCAATACATAGAACGAGCTCATTCTTATCCATTTGAATACAGGAAGGTTTAATATTTCTTCCTCTTAAGGTAACTAAAACTCTCATACAAGAATTTAAGCCATCCATTAAATCTGCCTTAATACGTTTTTCCATCATTATCCTCCTTAAAAATTATAAAAAAAAAGCTTTCACCCAAATACCTTACGGTACAGGGACGAAAGATCTCCGCGTTACCACCCTAAATTGTGTTATACACCACTTATAAAGCTTTTAAACTTTTGCCCTTATAACGGAGACAACCGTCCTTTCTTACTAATTTCAGAAAGGCTATTATAGAGTGATCAGATCCTTTATCTCCGTGCTGATTTCCACCACCCATCAGCTCTCTATTACATCCATAAAGATCAATCTCTATTATCGCATATTTCTTTTATTTCTTATTCGGTACAATAATATCACTTTGCTTAAATGAAGTCAACTGTTTTTTTACGAAATTTATTTGTATTTTTATTTGAACAACCATTTTAAAACCAGCAAGATACAACCACCGTAAAAGCTTATTATAACCATTCTTTTATCTATCATAATACGTCCTGCTTAAAATGGAATCCAAACCATTTTACGTATTATTATTCAAAATTTCTTTAAGTATTTGTATTTAATTCCAAAACCTCTCCTTAAATAATTCATGAAAAACCAATATCCTCTAAAAATCCTTTACATTAAAGTTATCTTTTCCTAAAAAATGCGAAAAACCCTTCATTAAAAAAAGGAAAGTACTCTCTCCAACTTTCCTCTCTCTAACATACTTTTTTAAGATTTATTCTTTATTATCCGAAAAGCATCTCATCTCCACTCTTCCACTCTTTATCCCTCTTTTTTAACCCCCATAGTATGTATCGAAAAGCATTTCATTATATTCGTCGGATCCGTCTACATTGGAACTTTTAAAAACAGGGGGCTGATGACCTGCCTTCACAAGTTTATCAATTACCTCCGCTATAAGCCCTTGTATAATCATCATACCCGTAACGCTGCTGTAGGCTCCTACGGGTGACTCCAGCCCTTCAATCCGAAATCCTGCATCCCCTTTAGGCGAACCGTTGTCGATAACAATATCCGCTATTTCATACAGCTTCTTTCCGCTTTTCTGTCTGGATGCTGTATGATTCGAATGATCCAGAGAGGTTAGTGCAATAACTACAACCCCCTTTTCTTTCGCAGATATTGCCATTTCAACTGGAACAGGATTTCTGCCGGAATTCGATACAATCATCAATATGTCCTTGTCGGCGACTTCATACAGATCCAAAAGAACCTTCCCATAGCCTTCCAGTCTTTCCATCTGTGAACTTTTTTTCGGCATCTGATGAAGCATCAGCTCTGGCGGAAGGATTGCTTTTACATAGGCAAGACCTCCTGCTCTCAAATAAGCCTCTTCCGCTATCATGTGAGAATGTCCTGAGCCGAAAACAAAAAACCTTCCGCCTTTAAGACAGCTTTTCGTCACCGCTTCTGATGCCTTTTCTATATTTTCCAATTGGCTTTCTGCTATTTTCTTTAAGGCTTCGATACAATAATCAAAATAATCCCCTGATATTGACATTATGATTTCCTCCAGTTCTTTATAATATCTTCCAGTTTTTCCATAACCCTTTCTCCTTCCCCTCTTGCTAAAGGACTTGATAGAGCTTCATAATAATTTTTATCGTATGCATTTTGGTTTGCAATATAACCGATATATCCATTTGCATAGTTAATAAAATGAACCTTTTCATCAGCAATTTTCATCGACAGCTCAGAAAATAATTCTCCTGGAAATACAACAAAAAAATGATCGTCGATTTTAAATACTGTTATTAAAAGATTAAAGGATTCCATGACAAAAGGATGTTCTGCATAATGAAAGGATACTCTTGCCCCTTCAAATCGAGACTCGATTTCACGAAGTTCCCCGCCTGAAATCCCTTCTTCTTTCGCATTTTCGAATTTCTCTTTGTAATAGTCCATACTATTTTTCGCTTCAGAAATCTCTTCCGGTTTTTTTGTCATTATAGAGAAACTGAATTTTCGTCCGTAGAATTCTTCTATATCCGTCTCAGTTGCTGATTCAAAATTTTCCAGTACCTTTTGGCCTATGATACTCCCCATCCGCTCTACTTCTTCATAAGAACTGTCTTTTCTTGTATATCTTGTAGAAATATCGCCGCTTGACCCGTTTAAGAACATAGAAAACCCATAACCTTTACGTTCAAGAAAACGGTCGATAGCTCCTGGAAAATCTGCACTTATCCTTCTATTGGAAGCATTCAGTATCGTAGGATGGCAGGCAAAGTTTATAATAGCAGCCTTCTCCCCGTTGTTTTTATGGATATAAACAAAAAAAGTCTCCTCGCTTCCCTTTAAACTTTTGTCATTTCGATTTCCGCAGATTCCGCGGATCTGATCGAAAGAAAAGAAAATCCTTCCCTCAGATAAATTCTCCAAGGCAGCCTTAAGAGCAGATATTGTTCTATCTGCTATAAATCGGATTTTATCTCTGTCCGGCTCCTGGAACACCTGCTCCATCCCTTTTAATATTCCTTCTGTATCTACCACACCTCCGGGACCAGAATGAGTATGTGTCGCAGCTATCACAAAACGATCCATATTA
>JAAZME010000005.1 GCA_012798975.1 Gallicola sp. | reverse complement strand
TAGACTACAAAGTCAAAGAAGGTAATAGAGAAAGAATCCAAGTATTCGAAGGTACAGTAATCCGTATTCAAGGAACTGGCATTCGTAAAACATTCACTGTAAGAAGAGTAGCTTACGGAGTTGGAGTAGAAAGAACTTTCCCTATGAATTCACCAAGAGTTGAAAATGTTAAAGTAGCTCGCCGCGGTAGAGTTCGCCGTGCAAAACTATACTACTTAAGAGATCGTGTAGGTAAAGCTGCAAGAGTTAGAGAATTAAACAAATATTAAGAAAAATGCGCTAATTTTATTAGCGTTTTTTTAATTGAAAGAAAAGGTGATAAAGATGGATCATATTAACTGGTTTCCAGGCCATATGAAAAAGGCTACAGATTCGATAAAGAAATCCTTAAAACTTGTGGATTTAGTAGCTGAAATCGTCGACTTGAGAATACCTGTATCCAGCAGAAACCCAGTGATCGACACGATTATTGGACAGAAACCCCATTTAATGATATTAAACAAAAAAGACTTGGCGGACCCAAGGGAAAATGACCGCTGGACAGATGAATTCAGCAAAAGGGGCCACGAAGTTCTTCGTGTGGACAGTCTTCATGACAATGTGACAAAGGAACTTGAAAAAGCAGGCCGAAGAGCATTAAAGGAAAAGTTTAAGAAAGATCGGGAAAAAAATATTGAAAACGATCGAATCCGAATGATGATTGTAGGTATCCCAAACGTTGGGAAATCAACATTAATCAATCGCGTTGCAAATAAAAGGATTACAAGAGTTGGAAACAAGCCTGGTGTTACAAGACAAAATCAATGGATAAAGACCGGAGGAAATTTCGAACTTCTAGATACGCCGGGAATCCTTTGGCCTAAATTCGAGGATCCCAAAACAGGGCTTCATTTGGCTTTTATCGGTTCGATTAAAGATGAGATTATGGATAAACAAGATCTAGCTTTTGAATTATTAAAGGTTCTTCAAAAACAAGACCCGAAAATTTTAGAAGAACGTTATGGGATTACAACGAAAGACAAAACGACTCTCCAAATTATGGAAGATATCGCAGTAAAACGGGGAGCTATTATGCGGGGGCAAGAAATCGACTATGAGAGAATAGCAACTCTGATTTTAGATGAATTTAGAAAAGGCGTTATGGGCAGGATAACCCTTGAAAAGGTTGAAGATTATGTTTGATTTTTCCCTTGAAGAGTATGAAAAGAAATACAACTTATTAGCAGGGGTCGATGAGGTAGGAAGAGGACCTTTAGCAGGTCCTGTTGTCGCTTGTGCTGTTATTATGCCTAAAGGTATGATTATAGAGGGGGTAAAGGATTCCAAAAAGCTTACCCCTAAAAAAAGAGACATGCTGGATCTCCTTATCCGGGAGCATGCTCTTGGAATAGGAATCGGCATTGAAGATGAAAAATCCATCGATGAGATCAATATTAAGCAGGCTACAAGAAAAGCGATGAAAACAGCATTGGATAATATCTTTACGAAAGAGGGCGAAAAAATATCGGCAGATATTGTTTTTGTAGATGCCGAAAAAATCGACTGTCAGATTCCCCAAGAGAGCTTGATAAAAGGAGATGACCGCTGCTTTATTATCGCATGCGCCTCTATCGTTGCAAAGGTGCTTCGAGATAAAATGATGGTAGAATATGAAGAACAATACCCGGGTTATGATTTTGCAAAAAACAAAGGATATGGAACAAAAAAACATCGCGAAGCTCTTTTGGAGATAGGACCTTGTTCGATTCATCGAAAAACTTTTCTAAGGAAGATTCTTCATGGAAAAGTCTAATGAAAGAGGATCTTTAGGAGAACAACTGGCAGAGGAATATCTTTTGAAAAAGGGGTATACATTCTTAGATAGAAATTATAAACGATTTACAGGTGAAATCGATTTGATATTTACGAAAGGGGATCTTCTTGTATTTGTAGAAGTGAAGGCCCGCAAGAATGCAGATTTTGGATATCATTCGGATTTTGTAACGGAAGAAAAGCAAAGAAAAATACTTTCTGCAGCAGAAATTTATATCAATGAAAATGAGCTTTATGATTATCAGCCGATTTTTGATGTTATAGAAATATTTTTGGAAGAGCCTATTAGAATCGAACATATAGAAGATGCTTTTCCTTAAAGGAGGTAAAAATGTTTACAGCAGGTATTATTACTTTATCAGATAAAGGAAGCCGCGGCGAAAGGGTTGATGAAAGCGGCAGAGTGATCGAAGAAATGATTCAAGAAGCGGGATATGAAGTGAAACACAAGGAAATTATTCCCGATGATCTCAATCTGATAGAAGAGAAATTGATAGAATACAGCGATGTGCATCAAGTGGATTTAATTTTGACTACTGGCGGAACCGGCTTTAGTCCAAGAGATGTAACACCGGAAGCTACAGAAAAGGTAGCGACAAGAAGAGTCCCTGGGATAGCGGAGGCTATGAGAGCTTACAGCATGACTATTACAAAAAGAGCAATGCTTTCTCGAGCGGCTTCTGTCATTCGAAACAATACCTTGATTATCAATCTTCCAGGAAGTCCAAAAGCAGTAAAAGAAATTTTGGATTATATTCTACCGGAGTTAGATCATGGTCTTAAAATTCTCAAAAATCTAGATGGAGAATGTGCTCGATAAGGAATACTTGTTATGATTCTATCTAGTTGGTATAATTGATATAAGTAATAAATTGAGGAGGAATTAGAATGATTTCAGCAGGAGATTTCAGAAAAGGCACTACATTTGAAATGGACGGTGACGTGTGGCAGGTCATGGATTTCCAACACGTTAAACCGGGAAAAGGGGCAGCGTTTGTCCGAACTAAAATCCGTTCTGTGATGAGCGGTGCAAACAAGGACATTACCTTTAACCCAAATGATAAATATCAAGAAGCACGTATTGAAACAAAAGACATGCAATATCTTTACAATGACGGAACATTATATTATTTTATGGATCCGAATACATACGATCAAATTCCAATTGAAAAAGATTCAGTGGAAGATGCGATCGTATATATTAAAGAAAACGATATGGCAACCCTTCGTTTTTACAAAGACAAAGCATTTGAGGTGAATCCTCCCAATTTTGTTGAACTAACTGTAACAAAAACAGAACCTGGAGTAAAAGGCGACACTGCTACAGGTGCTGTAAAACCAGCGACTGTGGAAACAGGAGCTACTGTAAATGTTCCTCTTTTTGTAGAAGAGGGAGATGTAATCAAAATAGATACTCGTTCAAACGAATATCTATCACGAGTTTAAAGGAGAATTATAATGGATCATTTATATGAAAAAATTGCGTATTTAAAAGGCTTGTCTGAAGGTATTCAATTAGAAGAAGAAACAAAATCAGGAAAACTTATCAGCGAAATGCTTGAAGTTATGGGCGAATTAGTAGAAGAAGTAGAAGATTTAAATTATTATATGACAGATCTTTATGAGTATGTAGGATTCGACGAAGATGATGAAGATTACGATGACGAAGATTTCGATGATTATGATGAAGAT